>CAYTDF010000075.1:6757-13099 GCA_964436365.1 uncultured bacterium
GATCGCCCGCGTTCGCCACCGGATCCCAGCGGATCCGCACCGTCTCGCTCTCGCCTGGGTCGAGACGCTCGACGACCGGTTTCGGCCCGACCTTAGCTGTGCACCGAACCCCCTGGTCCCGCGGGCCATCGTAGAGCGCGGCCTCGACCTGTGTCGCGCTGGCGGTTCCTGTGTTTGCGATGAGTGCGTCAAAGTAGATCGTCTGGCCGGTGTAGGGCGATTCCGGCTCGACCAGCCGCGCCGAGACGACGGTCAGATTCGGCGTTCCGTCCCGCACCAGTGGAGGGGAGGGCAGCGGGTCGCGTCCGGGAATCTTGGATGCCCCGCGCGCCGTCACCGAGGACTCATCTTTCCGCAGTTCGATACCCAGCCAACCTGGCTCTTCGGAACGTCCGTCACTCTCGATATCCAACACTCCGGCGATACGCCCTTGGCTGGGACTCTGCTCTTTGCTGATCCGCTCCTGGCCTCGGTTGTTGCGCCACCAGACCGTGGCTTCCGTGCCTGTCTCGAGCAGGTTTTCCGGGATACTCCAGTCGTAGGCGACGCGCCGTTCGTCTCGCCACTCGACTTGTCCGGTCAGTTCCCGAAACGAGATCGGACCCACCATGGGGTCACCCAGTAGCGCGAACTGCCGTAGCGGCTCAAAGTCGCTCCGCTGCGCCATACCCATCAAGTTGGCGGCCAGAAGCGCCTGTCCCGCAGTCCCCAGCCCCCGCGCGAACATGGCTTCGTGCAGGCCCAGGCAGAGCAACTCATGATCGCGGGGGAAGCCTCGCCCCGTGGCGGCGATCAGGCTGATTGCTCCACCGGAATGTCGCACCAGAAGATCTTCTCCGATTGAGATATTCCATTTCTCGTGCGCGTAATCGAAACTCCCGGTTTCACACGTGAATGCCCACAGCATGGCCAGCGGGGCTTCGGGCGAGACACGTTTGACGTTGCTGAATCTCGAGCCGCCGCCGAAGAACGCGCGCTCGTGCGCCAGCACATTGGGTGCGCCGTGCCCAAAGAACTCCCATAGCCAGACGCCCTGATTGATCGCATCGATCACTTTGTCGGTCAATGTCAGACTGGTCTTGCTTTTCAGGCGCATGCGCACGGGTTCGGGCAGATAGAAGTTGTCGACGAAGGGCTCGTCCGCGACAAAGAGTTGGTCGTGGCGCATCGTTTGGGGAAGCGCACGTTGGCTCACGGGGGCGATATGATCTTCGAAGCCGTCGTCGGACAGCAGCAGTGCGCGGTTGTGCCATCCCTTGGGGGTGCGGCGCTCTTCTTCGTACCGAACGAGTTTTGAAACCAGCGTCTTCAGCTCACTTCGATCTCGCACGGGCAGCCGGGCCACGATCACATCTGGGATTTCGTCATCGCCCAGGACTGCGCCAAACCAGGATTCGACCGCGTAGGGATGTTTCCCTCGATAGGAGGGCATCACGTTCTTGACGTTGTTCTTGAGCCGGCCGTTCACGTCCCAGGTTGCGTCCCCCACAAGAACCAACCAGCTCGGCCCGCCTCCGGGCCAGGAAGAGACTGCGTGGGCCACCAGCGACTTGATGGCATGGGGGCGAAGCTCACCGTCCCCGAATATCTCACACACATCTCGCCGCGAGACGCAGAGTACAGAAATATCCTTCTCCTCCAGGGTCTCGATCCAAGGTTTGAGGGCGGGAATCAGAGATGCCGGTGCAACGATGAGGGCCTGAACGTTCCGCCCCGGGCCGAGTATTCCGTCGTGTCGGCTGCTGTGGTTGACCTTTTTTCGGCGAGTCGAGTTGACCGTGTGCGGATCGAAGAGAGTTACACGGTGCGCGTTTGGGGCGACGGTACTGACGTTCTGTGTTTGACCGGCGACAAGCAGATCGTCGCCCTCGATTCGAAGCGAGTAAGGATTCCAGGGATCGGTCACATCCATGGCCAGTCGGCTGCGTTCCGCCAATCCCGGCAAGGGCAACCGGCCCGGATCGGCTGTCACCGGCGTCGTCAGATCGTCCACCGAAAAGTGCCCACCCGCCCGGAGAGCGACGCGGTCGAGATAGAGCACGTCTTTCGAGGCTTCCACACGGTGTTCGCTGTCCACATCTGGGTAGGTTAAGATCAATTCGTTTTTGCCGGGTTGCAGGCGGTTGGAGCGAACGGTTGTCTGCAGAAGGCGGTACCTGCGCGGGCCATTCTGCGTAACCGACGACACCTCGACCGGCTCGCCGTTGAGTACCAGAAGGCGCTCTTGGTTCTTCGTCGCGTCCAGCACAAACGGACGTTCCGTGTACAGAAAGAGGTCGAGATGGAGGATGTCGGACAGCGTCCCACTTGGACGGCCAATCGTCACGCTTGCGGTCGATCCCCTGGGGAGGGCGTGCCACATCCAGAACTTATTCTGACGTTCGTTCTCTTCGCCGCCCTCCGCGAAGGCTGAATCCTCCTCCAGGTGAATCTCCACCGTGGCGGAGGCCACACGGTCGGGGACCGAATGCTCGTGGCCGTCTGCCATCACGCGGCCCATGCCTTTGTCGACGTAAACCGTAACCGTGTTGTGGGGGGTATAGGGATCGTCACCGGGGGGGACCCAGACCACGAGTCGGTCCGAGTCCGCAAGAGGTCCGTCATCTCGCCTGCGGCCGTCCTCGTCCACGTATAAAACCGGCAGCTTTCGATTTCCGGACAGAAAGACAACATCCCCTGGACGTATCTCCTCTTGGCTAGGGACGAGTGAACGGAGGTTGCTTCGCGGAAAGGTCAACGGGCTTTCCGTTTTGACGCGATAGCGCCAGCAGGCGGTGCGCAACCACGGAGGGGATTCCTGAAAGCTCTGCTTGTTCACGGGCGGCGTAACTTGAAACGGAGGAGGATAGTTCAACACAACACTATCCAACAGCTCATCGAAGAACGGTCGTGGATCGCGGGCCATTCCTACGCCGTCTGCAACGCTCTGACGTTCGGCCTGCGCATCGTTTGACCATGACAAGACTATGCGGCCTGAGGTTGCTACGGCAACGTAGCTGTGCCGGTTCAACCGCTTCCTAACCGTCGGCCGGATGAGCAGAGAGGCGACCCGGCAACGTCCAACATAGCCGAGCGGCTTGAGGGTCACGTTGGGAGAGGGGTATTGCACCGCCGGTGAAGCGTCTTCAAGCGTCGGTGAGGCGCTCGCATCCCGGCCTTTCTGTTCGTGGCTCCGGTCGTCAAAGTGCACGTCGCGAAGCTGAACCGTGGGTTTCCTCCCCGCGGGTATTGCGATCAGTGTCTGGAGCGTCCGGTTCGCGGTCAACTCCGGTGCATCCCAACGCACGGTGAGAGAGTCTGTGTTTTGGTTCTCCAGAGTGAGTTCGGAGGATAGAGGAGCGTCGGCGCTCACCGCCTGAACCAGCGGGGCTGTTAAGGCAAGGAGCAATACGGCTATGCAGTTTCTGAGAATCATGTATCCGGGGCTGGGGCGTTATCGGCGGTTAGAGTCCATAAGTACCATACAGCATGAAGCTGGCAATCGAAGCTCTGCACTCCATGGGGGTTTGTTCTGTCGTCCAGCGTGTGCCTGACTGCGTCGCGACTCCCCGTGATTCAATGTCATGGAATCATGCTTGACAACTCTCCGAGGCACGGCTGCTGCGGGAGAGGCGAACTGTGCGGAACAGTTCGCCACGGCTCGAAAAACGCTTACACTGCGCCGCGAAGATAAGGACTTACGCATGGTTACGCAGAACCAAAAATCGCAGCAAGGCACTCGCGATCCCAAGGAACTCCTGGATCCGGTCATGCGTGCCGCCGTGGCCGATTTGGCTGTCGAGGCCCATCGCGCCGTGGAGGGAACCATCTCCGGACTCCACCACAGCCATGTCCGGGGTCGAAATGTCGAGTTCTCCGAGCACCGCCCCTACAACCCGGGCGACGAGCTGCGCCATGTCGACTGGCGTGTCTTTGCTCGTTCTGACCGCTTTCACATCAAGCTCTTTGAGGAAGACACCAATCTCCGCGCCTGGATGTGGTTGGACGGGAGCGGGTCTATGGCGGCGGGTGCGGGGCGGCAATGCAAGTTCGAGTACGCCGTGCGGCTGGCCGCGGCCGTTTCCGAACTCATGCTCCGGCAGGGGGATGCAGTAGGGTTGGGGGTTCTGGGGGCCGAGGAGAAGACCGTCACCGTTCCTCCGCGCAGTGGCCGCGAGCACCTGCATGCGCTGCTTTCAACTCTTGTCGAAGTCGAAGCGAGGGGGGCTGTTGCCCTATCTGAACGCTTGTCGCGTCTACCCGGTTTTGTGGGACAGCGAGGGATGATTTTCCTGTTCTCGGACCTGGCTGACGATCCTGACCGAGTCCTTCGCTGCCTGGATCTATTACGCAAACACCAGCACGAAGTGATTGTCATCCAGCTCCTCACGGCTGAGGAAATTGAGTTTCCGTACCGGCAGGCCGTGAAGTTTGTCGATTTGGAGTCCGATGAAGTCCTCGACTGTTCGCCCAGCCCGATTCGGGCCGCCTATCGTGAGAAAGTCGAGGCGTTTCTAAAGGCGTACAGACGTGGATGTTCCGAGCGGTCGATTGAATACCATCTTGTCCGTACCGACCAAGCCCCCGAAACGTGGCTGCGTCAATTCCTCGTCCGCCGGGCGGACCGGTCAGAGACTCGTGGCGGCAAGAAGTGACGCAACTACTTATATTTATTTCACTTATGTGCTCGCGTCTTGCAAGGGATGTGAGTAGCCTGGGGCGCAATTGTAGCGTCAAGTTTCGTCGAGGCGTGTTGCTCAGCATCTCTCTGATCTTGCTGTCCGCCGTCTTCGTTTATGCCGAGATGGACTTGATCGAGCTGGATTCCGGCCGCGTATTCGAAGGTATCGTCATCCGCGAGGATGCCGTTGTAACCATTGAGACAACAAAGGGTGTGCTCAGCTTTCCTGCAGCGGGGATTCGTTCCGTCACCCGCACGGGGCCTCATGAGGCCCGTCTCGGTTTGTCCGAAGCCTATCTCTTGGAGGGCCGAGCCGACGAGGCCTCCAGGGCGCTCGCTCCGATTCCGGCGGGGACTGTCTGGGACGCGACTGTGGAGGCGCTTCGGGAGAAGATCGCCAAGCGTCTGGAGCCCACCCGAATCGTGCCGTCCGGTGCCGACCCAGAGGGCGCGTTCGATCTCCTGATGCAGCGGCAGCGGCGGCCACTCAGCGGCGTGAATCTGGCGTATCCTCCCTCCCGCGACGATTGGGGGGAGAATCGTGATGTCTTGCATCTAATCCTGGCCCGGCGGGCCTTGGAGCGTTTTGACAATCCCGGCGCGAGGAGGCACCTGAAGGCCATCGGACCTGATAGTCCAATGGAGGCGCGTGCGGCCGAACTCTGGAAACAGGTCAAAATGGCCGATGGATCCACTCGGCCTGGGCCGAAGCCAGACGTTCCCGAGCCGGTTGCAACTCCCCGTGAAAGGGGCGTGGGGGTTGACGCGGAGCGGCTCGTACACAATTGGCCGACCCGCGCCAAGGTGACCGAGGAACTCGTCGTATGGGTCATCGAAGCTGCCGAAGAACGGGGGGTGCCAGTGGACCTGGCCCTCGCCGTTGTCGAAACCGAATCGGCCTGGAATGCCCGGGCTGAGTCTCCCAAAGGCGCTGGGGGGCTCATGCAACTCATGCCTGCCACAGCCGAGGAACTTGGAGTTCAGGACCGGTTCGACGCCCGGCAGAACATCCGTGGGGGGATGGCGTATCTTGCAGCGCTTCTCGAGCTGTATGCCGATGACGATCTCGCCCTAGCGGCGTACAACGCCGGTCCCGGAGCCGTCAAGCGTGCGGGCGGGGTACCCAACTATCGAGAAACCAAGGCGTATATCAAGAAAACCACGGCGATGCGCCGTCGTCTGGCGCCGATCCTGGCCGAGGTGAGTCAGTAGACCAGCCGCCGAGCTATCCCGCACGCTTCATCTCTTGGCCAACTCGGTCTAAACTAAGAAACATCAGGCGTCTGGAGTGGTTTTCAAGGGCGTTTTCCAGAATGATTTTCGTCAGGCCGTCGTGTGACGGTCTGTGGCGTTGGACATTCGGCCCTTTCCTATACGGAAAACGTTGTGGAAACGACTCTAAACGCTCGTCTGAGGCTGCTATATTACCGAGGCGGGGATCTAGCCCCGCCCGGAAACCGCACAACGCACGTTCGAAAACGTTGCAAGGAGCTGTTCGAGTCATGAAGTGTCATCGCACCGGCTACTGTTTTTCCCCAAATTTCTTGAAGGTTAGCGCGTTTCTTTCAAGCATCGTCCTTTTAATGTCGGCCGTCCCGGCGGGTTTCGCGGCTGACGATGGCAAGAGCGAGAAGAAAGACGAGATCGAGCTGATCCCGCGTGGTACCGCGGTCGCCAAGTAT
>CAYTDF010000076.1:0-13055 GCA_964436365.1 uncultured bacterium
GCCGATTGCAGCACGTTCCCCAGGGTGGCGAAGGAGGGATCGAGACCTCGCGACCGTGGCGCGATGGCCCCGTAGACCTTGGTGCGTCCGGGGTAGCAACCGGTCAAGAGTGACGCCCGGGAGGCAGAACAGATGGCCTGCGGGACGTAGAACTGGTTGAAGCAGCATCCCTGGGCGGCAAGTCGCTCAACATTCGGCGTCGGGTAGGGAGTCCGGCCGAACGGACGGAAGTCAGCCCATCCGGAATCGTCCAGGAAGATGACGAGTTCATAGTCGTTCTCTGCGCTTGGCTCTTGGAAGATTACAGCGACTCCACGGGCGTTGAGCGACTCCAGACGATAGGTTTCCCTCTCTTCCGAAGGTAATGCGGGATCGAACGCGGTGTACGGTCTCGTCGTATTGCCGGACCATCTCGGCTGCCAATCGTTCCCGTTAATGACGGTCGGGTAGCGTTTGCCACCATAGCGCCCGGGCTTGTCTCGTTCGTCGTGTTCGTACCAGACTTCATTACCTCGTATATGCAGAAAGTCGATGCCGTCGATGTAGGCCCTGAAGGTCATTGTTTCAGCAGGGTCGAGAGGGAGATCGGTCGGTGTGGGTGTTATCTCCGTCGGATTCGGTGTGGCGGTCGGTGTGAATGGTGGCTCGAACTGGGCCGCTTCCAGCCGAACCGTATCCATCGAGGGGCTTCTGTATCCCTGTTCCACGGTGAAGACAGTGAACGCGTCACCCGTAAAGACGCCGGTCTGATTGACCCCGTCGAGTACTTGTGAGTTGAGCCGCAGTAGCTCACTCTTGGGATAGCCGTCGGCATCGAGGAGCCGTGCAGAGACGTTCCTCATGGTATGCCAGGCTCCCCAGTTCCAGAGAGCCAAGTACTCCGACCCTGTCCAGAGCAGGTCGGACGTATGACTGTATGTGTTGCGGACGAACCAGGCCTCAGTACTGCCAATGACGACGGGTTCGCCCACCGGTCGCCCATCTCGTCCGATGCGATGAGTGACCACGGACCATGTCTGGTCGTCGTTCTGGACCGTTGTCACGAGAAGCAGATGCCGTCCGTTCCAATGAATGGAGGCCCGGCCGAGATTGTGTTCCGCGTCGTACGGCGGGCCGCTTGGATTGCCCTGTGCGTCGAAGAACTGAACGCCGACACGGGCGGCTGAGTATCCGAGATAGCCCAGGACGGCAAAGCCATCGTCGACCAAGGCGACATCTTCCAAGTCGCCACGCGCTGGCACCCGTAGTGGAGTGCCGATCGGCTCACCGTCCGTCGTGTAACGCGCGACGATAGCGGTGGACGAGTAGCCCGATACGCGAGAGCCGACCAGGATAACACCATCCTGGAAACTGACACTCGGTGAGCCCACTCTGGCGTCGCCCGCGAAGTCAACACTCTGTTCTTGCAAGAAGGCACCCTCCGGTGAGAAGGCTCTCATCACGATCTGTCCCTCTCCGGAACTGTAGATGCAAAGGAAGCGATCGCCGGTCCAGAGAACACTTAACACTCGGTACTCGCTGGTTATAGAGACAGGCTCCCCGATCAAGTTACCGCTGGGATCGGTAAACGCGATCCTGCGATACCCGTCGATGTAGTCGTGGTAGGCGACCGCATAGCTTTCGCCCGACCAAGCGGCGGACATTTCGACTCTGTCCGTGTGGTGGGCGTCTCCTATAGAGGTATCGCCACCGAAAAGGTGGAGCCGTTCGGCGACCCAGAGCATGGAATCTCCATCCGGTGGGGTTTGTGTGGGGGTGGGGGTCGGTGTGGAAGTGGGCGGGGGAGTCGGTTGAGAGGTTGGTGAAGGTTCGTTTAGATGCAGGATGTTGTGGAGATCGGTGGGGGTAACCTCGGTGAGTGGCGTGATCGCGATGCGGTCGATCCAGACAGTTACCGGTGCGGCCGATAGACTCACCGCCTGGAAAACCGGAGCGACGGCGTCGCCCTCCGGATCGTAGAAGAGCTCCAGCGTGCCCCAAGTCTCTGTGTAGCGGTGCCCGTTCGCAGGGGTATTCAGTGCCACGCCGTCATCCAGGTCAGCGAGTGTACCCCCGGCGGGGATATTCAAGCCCGCCACGGCCAGCGCGACCTCCGGTCCAGTCGTACGGACCAAGCAGGATATGTGCGCTACCCCGTGACCCACATCGGTCGCAGGACCATACAGAAGAAAGCCCTCACCCTCTTGCAGCACGATGGCGATGCCTTGGCCGTTGCCGGAGAGCGCTTGGCTTCCCTCGGGAAGCGAGCCGAATGAATGGTTTGCCGGGGGGTAGCCATCCGGCGAAGCGATGAGTAAATCGGTGGAGCCCGGATCGAGACCGAGTTCAACCGGCGTGGCCTGACTCAGAACTGCCGCGCCCAAGATCGTGCAAGAAAGGAACCAGAGATGGAACGAGTGTGGTTTCATGACATCCCCCTACGGACCGTATGGTAGTTACAGAGGAATGTATAACGTGGATGACGAAGTGTCAGGCAGTCATCTTAACTCGTAGTGTCCTCAGTCTGCGCACCTGGTTGGCTGAGAAGGCCGAAGGGGTGTGACGATGGCCTTGCGGAGCCGCCGAATTCACTATAGAGCTGTGTCAAGCCCGGTTTGTTGTCCACGAGGGCTGCGTTCACCCATCTGGATAGAGGAGAGAACTGTATGATTTCGATGATCCCCAAGCGCCTGGATTCGATCGTGAGGCATGTCCGTGCGCTGAAACCGGTTCGAGTGATTGGCCTGGCCTGCGTCTGTCTTGCACTGTCGGCTTCGGGTGAACCCCATTATCAGGGTGCCCCCATTTTTCCGCTGCAGGCCAAGCACGTGCATTCGAGCTGCATCGTCGAGTGCCCGAATGGCGATCTCTTGGTCTGCTGGTTTCGCGGGTCCGGCGAACGGACGGCTCCGGATGTGGTGATCGAAGGCGCTCGCCTGCGGCAAGGCTCCCAGAAGTGGAGCCCGGTGTTCCAGATGGCCGACACGCCCAATATCCCCGACTGTAATCCCGTGATGTTCATCGATGCGAACGATGAACTGTGGCTGTTTTGGATCGCCGTGCCCGCCGACCGATGGGAAGATTCGCTGCTGCGGTATCGGAAATCGAAAGAGTACCAAGGAGCCGGTTCGCCAAAATGGTATTGGCAAGACGATATGATCCTGAAACCGGGCGAGCGATTCGCCCAGTGCATGGAAGAGGGTTTCGGCTCGATGGAACTCCCTGAACTCGATTATGGAGGGTACGCCGGACATCCGCTGGAATCGCTTGTGGAGGCGGCTAAGGAGCCGAGTTACCGTCAAAAAGGCTGGATGCCGCGCACGCATCTGAATGTGCTGCCGAGCGGTCGTATTCTGTTCCCGCTCTATTCAGACGGATTCTATGTGGGCCTGATGGCGATCTCGGACGACAACGGGAAGAGCTGGCGTGCGAGCGAGCCGCTCGTGGGCCTGGCATTGAATCAGCCTAGCGTGGTACGGAAAAAGAACGGGACACTGGTCGCCTACATGCGCGCGGAAGGGGCGATGAGAGGTTTCACGCAGAAGAGTGTCTCGACCGATGACGGTGAGAGTTGGTCGACGGCCAGCGTGACGGATATCCCCAACCCAAACTCCAGCCTAGAAGCGATCGCGCTCCAAGACGGGCGTTGGGTGATGGCCTTCAACGACACCCAAGAAGGACGCGCCAGCCTGGCCCTGGCTCTTTCCGACGACGAAGGCCAGTCATGGAAATGGAAGCGGAGCTTGGAACGGTTGCCCGGCGGGCAGTTCCACTATCCTTCCTTGATCCAGACTCGCGACGGACAGATTCATATCACCTATACCCATCAGCCCGGCGCGGACGCAGACAAGAGCATCAAGCACGTTACAGTTAATGCCGATTGGATCACGAACGAGAAGTAATCGAGACCGCTTCGCGAACGACCACCACAAATCTTGGGAGAATGCAACATGATCGCCAGAACCATTCGTACGCTCATTCCGTTTACGGTCCTGCTGTCGGTCTGCCCGCTGTTCGTCTGCCCCGGGGTCGGCTTCGCCGAGAACGTGGTGCTGGTTCAGAGGGGCGTTCCGCAGTTCGGACTGGTTGTCCCGGAAAATCCCGCACCGGCGGAACAGACCGCAGTGAAAGAGCTGACGCACTTTATCGAGAAGATGTCGGGCGCGGTTTTGCCTCGGGTCGCGCAGGAGACCGACGGCCCGAAGCTCTACCTTGGACAGGCGGACGCTTTTCCCCACCTCAAGCAACTCGCGGGTCTTCTTCGGCATGCCCAAGAGCTCGAGCCGGAAGCGTACCTGATGGAAGCGGTCGAAGGGGATATGTATCTTCTGGGCGGAAATCCCCAGGGCGTTTTGTGGGCGGTGTACGGTCTTTTGCACGAGTTTGGGTGCCGGTGGTATATGCCGGGGCCGATCGGCGAAGTCGTCCCCAACCGAAGAACGCTGCTGCTCGACGACGGCCGCCGCGTCGAAGCGCCGGACTTTCAGTTTCGGCAGATCTGGTATACCTGGGGCGGCCCGAAGGACGGCGGTCCGCGCTTCCAAGAATGGAAACGGCGCAATCGTCTCGCGCATCCCTACGTTCAACACGGGCATAACCTGAAACCGAGCCTTCCGCCTTCGGCCTCTTTCGAGAAACGGCCGGAACTGTATTCCCTGGTGGATGGCAAACGGCGACCCCAGCAAGTCTGTACCAGCAATCCCGAAGTGGTTGAACTGATCGCACAGACCGTGAATGCGTTCTTCGACAAGCATCCCGAAGCCCTGTGCTATTCGCTGTGCCCGGACGACAACGCGGATTTCTGTGAGTGCGAAACCTGCGAAGCGCTCGATACGGGCGCGTTCGATGTGGATCGCCGGAAACCCGTCGTCACCGACCGGTATGTGACGTTCCTGAACCAGGTGGCGGAGCGCCTGCAAGAACGTCATCCCGGTAAGATGGTCTCCATGTATGCGTATATCAACCATTCGACCCCACCGGTGCGGACCCCCGTCTCTCCCTACGTGGTGATCTTTTTCACGACGAGTGTTTACTGCGGCGGTCACGGCATCGGCGATGCGCTCTGCGCGTCCCGGATGCAGATGAAGGCGGACTTGGCGGAATGGGCGCGCGTCTGTCCGAACGTTTATATCTATGAATACGATCCTGTTCCCGGAAATGTCGAACTTCCCTGGCCACTCTTCGGCGCGCGCACGCGTGAGATGCCGGTCTACCGCGCGATGGGTATTCAGGGTATCTCGATGGAGTCGCACTGTTCTTGGGCGACACTCTCGCCGAATCATTGGGTGAGCGCGCGGGGCCTGTGGAACGCCGACCTGTCGGCCGAGACTCTGCTGCAAGACTACTGCAAAGGTTTCTTTGGGTTACCCGGCAAAGACGGCCGCCACCTGGTCGAAGCGATGTCTACCTATTATCGCACGCTGGAACAGGCGCTGGCCGGGCACGAGCCCAAAATCGAATGGGGCCACCGGGATATTCCCGATATCTATACGCCACGAACGATCGCTACCTGCCGATCCGCTTTGAATTGGGCGCTCAAGACGGCATCGGACTCCTCAAATCCGGACGCGGAAGCCGTGCTCGAACGAGTCCAGATGGTCGATATCGGATTTCGTTATCTCGAACGGTACCTCGACGGTATCGGCAACGATCGTCAAGGCGGCGATTTTGTGGCGATCCAGACGGCGTACGACGATTGTAAACAACTGATCGACGAGATGGTTGCGACGAATACCGATTTCATCGAAGTGGAAAGTTCCCGGCCCGGCTTGAAAGAAGCGCTTGGTGAAGTTATCAACACAAACTACGGGAAGGAGTCCGGCTTGATCGCAACTTGGAACGCAATCGGGCCGTTCGATAACGCCGAGTTCAAAGGGCATGGAACCGCCTATCCTCCGGAAAGTGAGATCGACTTCGAAGCGACGTACGACGGTGTGAAAGGCCCCGTAGGTTGGAATACGATCACCACCGGAGAAGGACGCGGCTTCGTCAATCTCGTTCATCACTTCAAGCCCAAAGATTGGGTGACGGTTTACACGTTGACCTACCTACACACCGAGCGGGCGATGGATGTGGAACTGCGGGTGGGAAGCAACGATAGCGTGAAGGTTTGGCTAGACGGCGAGCCGGTTTGGGATTTCGGCGGAGAACGTGGAGCTGTGTTCGACGATGACGTCATCCCGGTGCGCCTAAAGGCGGGCTGGACGCCGGTGCTGCTGAAAGTCTCGCAATCCGGGAATAAGTGGGGATTCTTCTTTCGGGTCACGGACGGTGAGGGGCACCCCGTGCCAGGTGTAACCAGTGCGTTGAAGCCCGCGAAACCGTAGTCCGGTTTTGAGGCCATCTAGAACTGCAAAAGAGTTCCCCCCAGAAAGCGCTCCTGTCCTGGATTCTCTCGCGGGCCAAGAGCGGCTATACTGGGTGAGGACAGGGGACTGCCGAAAACGCCGGTTCTTCTTTCGGGCGACCGGTTGCGGTGCGTGCTGAACCCTTGCTCAAACAGTCATCTGGATTGAGGACTGTCATGGGAGACGCTCCGATGCGAGTCGTGCCGATTCTTCTCTTCCTCATTGCGGCGGTTCGCCTCGGCCATGCGAGCGATGGGTGGGAAGAGAAAGTCAACTGGGATACCATTCAACGACTGGATGGCCCGGGTCTCATCCAGCACTACGAAGAGAGCCTGAACTTCCAAGGCGCTGAAGCCATCGAGTTCTGGAAGAGACTCCCAGTCAGCAAAGCCAACCGACAGATTTACAAGCTTTTCCGAAAACAGATGTTTGCCTTCTTTATCAGCAAGCATCCCTCGCGCACCGCGGATCGTGGCGAGTCGTTCACATTGGGTGGCGGCCGCGACATCGTCGGGCCCCTGAGCGGGCAACCGCTAAAGCTGCCCTTTTCGGGTATCATTCCTCTCGCGCCTGGCCCGGTCGGGGAGCCAGACAGAATCTATAAGATCGGCTATTCGATTCACGGTTTCGAACACCCTTGGCTCCTGAACAATGCGGATTCGGCCATTTGGGAAGCGAATCGACACCCGAATGTCGAACTGGAAGTTCTGGATACAGAGTTTGACGACATGCGGCAAGCCGAGCATATTCGGAAATGGATCGCCGAGGGCTACGACGGCATCCTCGTGTGGCCGCGTGTTGAAGGTCCGGCGGCGGAGCCAATCCACGAGGCCATGGACAAAGGAATTACCGTTGCGAGCGTGGACCGTCTCACCGGCACCACCAAAATCACCCATAGAATTGTGGGCGATTTTCCTGCCAATGGAGCGATGCAGGGCCTGTATTTGATTCACAAGCTTCTGAAAGAGGAGCGCGACGTATCCGGTAATATCGTGTTGATCCGCAAACCTCTCGCGAGTGCCGATGCGTATCGGACGGGGCATTTTCTGAAGATTGCGAGTTATTTTCCCGGGCTCCGTATCGTCGCCAACTATCATAACAACAGCAGCCGTAGCGAATCGAAAGAGCAGGTTTTGGACGCGCTTGCGCGGTTGGAGACGGTCGATATTATCTTCTGTACGGGGGGCGCGCAGAGCATGGGCGCGGTCGACGCGTTGAACATGACGGGGCGGTGGTTTTCCCGAGAAAACAAAAGGAAGATCATCCTCCTGAGCTCTGACGATTCTCGTGCGTCGATGAATGCGATCGCCGTGGGAAAACAAGATATGTTGTCGCCCTATACGCCCTTGTTGGGCGGCATCGCTTTGCGTGCGGTGCTTCGCAGCCTTTCTGGAGACGAACTCCCTCGCGACATTGCGGTCCCCTATATCCCAATGGTGACTCGTCGCTCTCAGCACATCTTTGGATTTCAGACTCTCAGTGTGCAAGAATGGATGCCGTACGCGTACGGCCCCGATGAAAAACAAGAGGGGTTTGAGAACCAACAGTAGAAAGTGAAGATGGATATGGGCATTCGGGGAAAACTGGTCGTCTATTCTGTCTTGCTCATCATCGTCACGGGTGGAGCGACCACAATCGGATCCGTCATTCTCACCCTGAATCAGGCGGATCGGTAGAATTACGATCGTTTGATTGCGGCGGCGCAGAGTTTCGAGCAGCGTCTGCATGAAACGATTGCCGCAGTCGACCGGAATTTGCTCAACTTCACGGAGTATTCGTCCACGCCTCTCAAAGTGATCGCAACGATTAGCGTTTTTCGAGATGACGATGAGGCTATGGAGTCCGATGGGGATTTCCTGGTCGAAGGTCTGTATTCCCTCGGGAAGTTTTCGGATGTGGACTCCATCGCGTTCTATATCCCCCAGGATTCGAGCGGTGTTTTGAAATGGGTGTATACGTACAGTGCGGAGAAGAACGCGGTCGTCGGTCTGAACCACCAAGGAGAGGTCTCGCTTTTTTCCCCCAATAATTGGGACGCTTTCGACCGGAGTGAAACGGTTCGATTGAACCTCTTCCCCGAAACGTGCCCGGAAGGGACCGAGTACTCGCTCACACGTCTTGCGGATGGCTCGACCTCGGTGGAGATCCGGCGGCCCTTTGTAAACAAGGAGTTCATCTATGGGCACGAGCCAGGCGAGGCGATCGGCTCGTTTGTCATCCGTAAGAGACTGGCCTCCTCTTGGGAGGAACTGGACCGTCAGATGGGCGTGAATTTCACGGTCTATGATGTGGATGGCGCGGTCAAGGGCGGCTGGAATCCCATGCCGGATCTGGATATAGCAGCGCTTCCAGCCGATAGCCGTGGGTTGGAGACGGAGTTGCTGGACGAGGACGGCAATGTTTACGATTCGTTCCTGACCCCCCTGTTGCACAACGACCGTCCGATCGGGTTTCTCTCCACAAACATCGCGCAATCGGCGACAACGCTACGGATCAAGGAGACGAGTACATTCCTCGCATTCATCACGCTGTTGATGCTGTTGATCATTACCGGCTTCTCTCTTTCCATCGTTGCCCGGGTCTTTCGCCCGATCAAACGCATGACCGAGGCCGCGACGGCGATGGCGAGAGGCGATTTGGATCGCCAGATCGAAGTCTGGAGCCGGGACGAGATGGGCACGCTGGCTCAGGCTTTCGCCGATATGCGCGATGCGATCAAAGCGAAGATCGTGGAACTGAACAACGAGGTTGTCGAACGGGAACGTGCCGAATGGGCGGTACGGAAGCTGAACGAAGACCTCGAAATGCGCGTTCAGGAGCGAACCGAGGAACTTTGCAAACTGGTGCGTGCCGTGGAGCAGAGTCCGGCCTACATCGTGATTACGGATTCCAAAGGTAACATTGAATACGTAAATCCCCATTTCTTGGAGGTGACTGGATACAGCGCCGAGGAAGCGCTCGGTCAAAACCCTCGGATTCTCAAGAGCGGGCGCACCGGCGAAGACGCATACAAACAGATGTGGGAGACGATCTTGGCGGGGGATACCTGGCAAGGGGAATTCTTGAACAAGAAGAAGAACGGGGAGTTCTATTGGGCCTCCATCTCCATCTCGCCGGTTGTGGATGGTGAAGGGAGTGTGAGCCATTTTGTTTCGGTTCATGAAGATACCACGGACCGTAAAGAGGCTGAGATCGCCTTGCAGGAAGCGAAGCAAGCGGCGGAAGCGGCGAATCAGTCCAAGAGCGATTTCCTGGCAAATATGTCACACGAAATTCGTACCCCCATGAACGCTATCCTGGGTATGTCCGATCTGGCACTGAAGACCGAACTGAATAGCAAACAGCGTAACTACGTCGAGAAAGTGCACCGTTCGGCGGATTCACTGCTGGGGATCATCAACGATATCTTGGACTTCTCCAAAATCGAGGCCGGTAAGTTGAATATGGAAGCGGTCGACTTCCGCCTCGAAGACCTGATCGACAACTTAACAAACCTGATTGGCCTGAAGACGGAAGAGAAGGGTTTGGAACTGTTGGTCGATATCGCGACGGATGTACCGGTGGCGCTGATCGGCGATCCTCTTCGGTTGGGGCAGATTCTGACTAACTTGGGGAACAACGCCGTGAAGTTCACCGAGAGCGGCGAGATTGTCGTTAGCATCCGAGTCCACGAGATGGATGCGGAGAACGTCACGCTCCACTTCGGTGTGCGCGATACGGGCATCGGAATGAGCCCGGAACAACAGGGCCTTCTGTTCCAGTCCTTCAGCCAAGCCGACACGTCCACGACCCGTAAGTATGGAGGTACCGGTTTGGGATTGGCGATCTCGAAGAGACTGGCCGAGATGATGGGCGGGGATATTTGGGTGGAGAGCGAGGCGGGGCAGGGAAGCAACTTCCAATTCACGGCACGTTTCGGACGCCAACAGGGTGTCGAGGATTCACGGCTGACACTGGAAGCGGATCTCGAAGATCTGCGCGTTTTGGTCGTGGACGACAACACTATCGCCCGTGAACTTCTAGCCGAGGTTACGGAATCTCTCGGTTTTCGAGTGGAACTGGCCGCTGATGGCGAGACAGCGATTCATGAAGCGGAAATGGCGGCGCAAGAGGGCGACCCGTACAAACTGGTGCTCATGGATTGGAAGATGCCGGGCATGGATGGGGTCGCGACCACGAAGGCGCTGGAACGGGATAACCTGTTGGAGGATACCCCCGCAGTGATTATGGTCACCGCCTATGAGCGCGAAAAGGCCAAGGCGGCCTCTGAAGGCTTGTCGATTGCGGCTTTTCTCACCAAACCCGTTAGCCCCTCCAGCATGTTCGACGCCGTGATGAGGGCCTTTGGCCGCGAAGTGATTGCGAACACAACCGCAGCTGTGGGCCCCGGAGCTGTGATGGAAACCTCGGCTCGACTCCGGGGTGCGCACGTTTTGCTCGTGGAAGACAACGAAATCAACCAGGAGTTGGCTCTGGAACTGCTGTCCAACGGCGGGGTGAGTGCCGACGTGGCCAACGACGGCCGGGAGGCTTTGGAGATGCTCGACCGGAAACCGTACGATGGCGTGCTCATGGACGTGCAGATGCCGGTCATGGATGGGTATACGGCTACGCGCGAGATTCGCAAGCGGGAACGATTCAAAGATCTGCCTATCATCGCCATGACGGCAAACGCCATGGCCGGCGACCGGGAAAAGACTGCCGCTGCGGGGATGAACGATTACGTATCGAAGCCGATCAATGTGGACAATATGTTTGCGACCATGGCCGCGTGGATCACTCCGTCGAATCCTGTTGAGGATTCTTCCGGCCCTTCAACCGATCGGGACGTCGAGGAGGAGGTCTTGCCGAAGTTGGATGGGATCGATACCGAGGCGGGATTGATGAGAGTTCAGGGGAACCACAAACTTTACCGCAGGTTGCTGGTCAAGTTTTGTGGAAGCCAACGAGACTTTGTCGAGCAGTTTCGGACGGCGCAGAACAGCGACGATCCCGAGGCGGCGACCCGTTGTGCGCATTCGTTGAAAGGCGTGGCGGGAAATGTGGGTGCGGGGGTGATTCAAGAAGCCGCGAAAGAACTGGAGACCGTTTGTCGAGAGACTAGGCCGAGCGAAGAGATTGAGGCTCGGTTGAAAACGCTTTCGGCCGTGCTGGGTCCGGTGATGAAGGGTTTGGAAGTTCTCGAACGCGATTCATCCCAGAGCGCAGAGACCGCGATCGACGTCGCCGCCGTTCGCGCCTTGCTCGCTCGGCTGCGAGGGTTGTTGGAGGAGGACGACGCCGACGCATCGGAGGTTATGGAGGAGTTGGCCGAACAGCCGGGGCTCTCCGCACACAGCAAGAGCCTCAAACGGCTCGATAATCTAATTGATAAGTATGACTTCGAAACAGCGCTTGAAGAATTGGATACCTTGGAGCGAGCGCTGGAAGTCCATCTCTAGGGATCTTCTGTCGGCAGTCACTCCAGCGAAGAGACGCCGAGACCGGCACGGAGAATCGCCTGGCTCAAACTCTGGGCTCGATTTTCGATGGCGCGCCCTTCCCGGAATTGTGAATCGCGCAACGGTGCGTACAGCTCCAAACTGGACTGAAGCATCTTCCCACGGTGGAGAGCCCGTGTTTCGTCTCCATTCAAAGCAGAACGATGAACGAACCAATCTCGGTAGGACGCCGTCCCGGCACCACCCAACCTGAAATACGACGGCAGCAGGCGTTCCTCGGTCACACTCACGAGTTCGCCATCGACAAAGAGCAGCGTCTCCCCTTTGGCGCAGCGGTGGGAGAGCGAGACCGCGTGCCACTCGCCATTTGAGACATTCTGTGCCCCCGTACTCTCTTCTCCCGTCGACCCGATGTAGTGAATGCGATTGTTTCGCACACGGATCGTCGCTGTAACCGTGTGGGGCATTCCGACAACCTGTCGCGATCCGATCCGCTTCCCGTCAATCTCATATCGGCCGCTCTCGATGTCCCCAGCACGACCGGCGACGTCAGCCAGCATCGCGTTACCCTGGGGGCGAACCCAGAAACTGACGGTGAATGAGTGCATCTCTTCGTCGAGATTCATCGCAAATGCGGCATCTCTTGCATCTTTCAGCAGAACCCCGCCCGGTTCGTGACTCCGTTTTGGCGGAGGTTTCTGCTTGTCGAGCGCCTCAAAAAGCGTCGGGACGATGGCATGGAACATCTCCTCATGCCCGCTCCCCGATGGATGTCCCGCGTCTCGATAGAATCCCTGTACCCAGCGGCCCGCACCGTCATCGATTGACCCCAACAGGTTGATACTTGCAACATCCCAGGTGTTGATGAGGAGGTTCATTCGTTTGACAGCCTCATAGTGTTCCTGGCGGTAATCGGAGTGTGGATAGCAATTGGCCACAATGACACGCATGCCTTCGTTCCTGCACTTTTGGACGATCCCGAGCAATCCCGTACGGAACCGTTCGAAGATACGCTCTCGTTCTAGCGGATCGTTCTTCTGAATGCCTTCGTTCGCCAATGAGAGTCCGACGATTACGTAACCGGGGCGATGCGGGAGTAAGTAGCGATCCTCCGCAACCGGCCTCTGCGGCGGCCGATCGGTCTTCAACCAGCGGTCCTGAATCGTAACGGTGTTATCGCCGCCCCGAGAGACGCCGATCACCTTCCAGCCCCGTGTTTCCATCCGCCCGGCGAGACGTCCGATGTAACCGCCTCGCCCAAAGTGGTCGCCACTCCCATTGCAGACGG
>CAYTDF010000077.1:0-13052 GCA_964436365.1 uncultured bacterium
TCACCGAGATGGGGCAAGAGACAGACCTCAGAGTGAGAATGCTCATCGCGGCGGGCGCGGCGATGGGGGCGAACTGCGAGCCTTGTCTGAATAAGGCCGTCCCGGAGCTGATTGAGGCGGGAGTCGCGACCGCAGACATCCAAGAGGCTGTGAGAATCGGTCAGCGCGTGAAAGACGAGGCCGCGGCTTCGGTCGAGCGGACCGTGGATAGCCTCTTGGAGAGCGCACGGGTGATGCCGACCACTTCAGGCGCGCACTCGTGCGGGGAGACGGCAGAGAAGACCCCGTGCTGCGCATAGGTGGGGCGCGTAGAATACTCGGGAGAGCCTGGATACTTGAAGAAATGCGTCCACTCGCCCGTATAAAGCTGCGGGGAATCTTTTTTCCCACATGCGGCGACCACGCTCCGCTCGATAGGAAGGGAAGAGAACATACCGGAGACCACATTCATCGTGAAGGGTCCGATATCGTTGCTGACTTGGCTGATCGCACTTCCGATTCGGCTCGCGGTTTGGCTAGTTGCCACACTGGGGCGCATCTTGGCGGCGTTGGTGGGCCTGGCGCTGATCGCCGGGGGGGTTCTACTTTCCCTGACGGGAATCCTGGCGGTTGTCGGCATCCCCATCGCCATCCTGGGGACAGCGATCGTCTTCAAGGCCGTCTAGAGCGTTCGGCGTTAGAAATACCGCCATTCCGTTCGGCCCTGCACCAGCAAGTCCCCTTCTTCAGCACGTGTAAGCCGGTGAAGAAA
Source organism: uncultured bacterium (assembly GCA_964436365.1). Taxonomy (GTDB): domain Bacteria; phylum Hinthialibacterota; class Hinthialibacteria; order Hinthialibacterales; genus CAYTDF01. Next base: position 752 of record CAYTDF010000077.1, read on the forward strand.
AGTGGCCTCCCCATCCTCCGTCACCCGCGCGGCTTCGGCTAAGAGCTTTTCGCCGTAAAGCAGCTCCCGCCGGAACGCTATTTCCAAACGGGCGATCTGCATGCCTTCGACTTGGGAGGTGGGCAACGACTCCAGGCACAGCTCGGCGGCGGCGGCGTAGTTAGTATGGTTGAGGGAGTCGAGATCGCCTCGCCGTACACGTACGTGCTGGCTGTGCTGCGCTTCGCCCAGCTCAGGCAGCGCCCGAAAAGGATCGTCGATTTCACGAACCGAATGTTCGCCGTACGTGCGTTTGAGTTCCTCGGGGATGCGAACCGGCCTGCGTTTGGCCACGTTCATGTACAGCCAATGGGTCGTTGCCGCGCCGCACACGCCAGCGTCATCTTCGATCCGAAAGTCACGCACCGCCGCTAGACGGCCCACATCCGCCGACCAGGTATGGATACGAATCCGATCCCCCCAACAGGGATAGCGGTCCATCCGCAAATGGATGCGCGAGAAGACCCAGCATGCGCCTCGCGCGATCTGCTCGCGGAAGGAGTCGCCCCGTCGGCGGGAGTTCTCCACGGCGGCCTCCTGCAAATAATGGAGCAAGGGACGCGTCTTTACACGTTGATCCGGTCCGATCTCATACGACCGGACGGTCTGTTCGCTGGTGTAGACGTGATCGGTGGTCGCGTGTGTCAATAGATCGCTGCGCCTCCTCCACGAGGTGATGCGTCAGAGTCGAACGCCGTTCGCGTTCGGTCAAGGGACGCGCCAGGCTCTCCCACAACCGCCCTCGGAAGTTACGGGCGGCCGCGCGCGAACAAAGTGTCGCCTGCGACAAAGTGCCCGAGAGGGCCGGGCGCTCGGCATTCTGCAAACGGAGGCAGATATTGGGAGCACGGTTAGGTTGGCCCGGCGCCTCGAAACGAAGCACCGGGCCGGTAGTAGGGAGTGGAGATGGGGGTAGAACTCATCCTTGGTGATACCGGTAAACCGGCCATCCAAGAGACTTCGTTATTCTTCGGTACTTGGCGTCGCAACCTCTGTCGACGGACTTGCCTCTTGGCGTTTGCAGCCGACTTGCGAAGAGATCGTGCTCATGAGGTCGGGGGGGAGGCGCAGCAGTTCGTCGGCCAAACCGGCGTTGACGGCGACCGCCCCAGCCAGGGTGATCAGCCCGGAAGGCAGACAGATGTTAACGTTCTCTGCGTTGTCGCCTTTCCCTTCGACCTGAATACGTACGAAACCGGCGTCCTTCCGATTCTTGCGCGAAACCGCCTCCAACCAGATGCGAACACTCTCTTTTCCTTCGACACGCACGATATCTTCACCAACCATGCTCTCCAGCGCTTTCAACGTCTTCCGTGGCTGGATACCGGCCTCTTCCCAACTTTCGCGGACTTTTTGGGGGACTTGGTCGATGAGCTCTCCAAGCAGCGAGTACGGGGCGGATATCTTCACCGTTTCCTTCGGGTTCACGACTTCCAAACGCAACAAGAGTTCTCCACTGTCGGCGGCGCAAACATCACCGGGGATCAGCGTGGCGCATAGAAGTAGGACGGCCGCGAGCAAGGGCACTTTCTTCTCGGTTATTTTGGCGATCATTTTCGAACTCCTCGTGGGACTGGCTTTCCTCCTATACGCGGACCTTCGCCACAACATTCAATGAGTTCTTTTTTTTGGGAGGCACGGCCTTGTCTCGTAACCACAGGCAAAAAAGAACCGCCCAACCACGCGGGGAATACGCGATGCGGCTGGGCGGCAATCTTCTCGTTCGTGGTATCGTCTTATCGCGTCAATCTATTTCAGCCGGACCGTCAGACTCACAGGCAGATAGGTCTCTGGGGCGATCAAGAGATTCTCCACCGTGTACGAAAGAACCACCTGATCCATCGGCTGCTTCGTTTTCACCCTGACTTGAAGGGTCGCGTTAGCGGGCAGTTCAATCGTCTGTGGCCCCTGTCCGTCCACCTTCTCCAGCTCAAAATCAATCTCCGAGAGGTTCTCGATTTCGAACCAATAGCTCTCCTTCTGGGTATGATGGGGCCGTTTCACTCGGACGGAAGTCTGGAACATCGCCTCCAAATATTCTTTTCGCCCGATGAGTTGGTTCTTACACCAGACCGCGGTTCGGCCTTGCACCACCGCTTCTTTGAGCGAGGCGAGGGTTTTCTCCCGGGCAAAAACCAGTGTCAGCGCGCGGTGCTCTTCTGGGGTGGGTTCGCGGCCGAGGGAAGGCGAGTGAATGTCGGAATTCCCCACCATGGTCAGATTCTTCTCCAGGGCCCACCGATGTGCGTCCACATAGTACCGGTCCCCGTTACAGACCTCGATTCCGTGCAGCCATTTATTCTCGTAGAGGGTCGTCTGCATGTCGCTCCACTGCCCCTTCTCTGTTCCTTGCCAGGCCGGGTGATTCCAGAAGACAAATCCTCCCTGCTCGGTTGCCGCCTTCGCGGCGTCTTCCAGTTTCTCCGTATCGAGCGGCTCCACATCTTTCAGGAAGATCGCGTTGAAATGCCCCGGAGGCGTTTCGCGGGTGATTTCAGCCGCTCTCGGCATGAGGAGATTCTTCTCTTTGGCGAGCGGGGACGCGATCTCGAACGAGCGGTTGTGGTTGGTGGGAATATCGTCCTTCTTGGGTTGATACTCGATGTGGTCAGTGATGGCGATAGCGTCTAAGCCTTCACGCCAGGCCTCGTTTACGCGCACGGTCGGCCAAACCTCGCCGTCGGAAAAGACGGTGTGGCTGTGGAAATCGCACTTCAAAGTCCTATATCCGGGGATATCCGGGAAGTGAATTTCTCGCTTCGGATCGGAAATGACCCGCCATTCTGTCTGCGCTTCGCTGAACGCCGCGCAGAGGGACAAGAGAGAGACCACGAAAACCGTTAGAAACGGTATTCGGAGAATCTCCATAGGAACATCTCACCTCGTTCGATTCTTTCGCGAGGGCTGGCAGCGCCCGGCGCGACTTCACACGAGGGTATTCCCGCTCCAGCGGGCCGTCAACGAGGAGGGTCCGGGCGTGTGCAGACTCCTGCATCCCAGGGCTCACCGACGAGCACCCCTCCCCCTCGCCGACGGTCCGAGTAGACTTTCTTAAGCGAACGATCCGCCCACTCCACGGAGCGGGCGAGAAGACCCAGATGCAGATGCGTCTGGGGTAGTTTTGTTTCAAGGCTACGAGATTTCGGAGAAACGGTGTGATGAGCGCACGGTTGCTAGAGTTCCTCGAGCGGGTGGACAATCTCCCGCTTCTCACGGAAGTTTCCGCACGGTTGCGCGATCGAAAGCCGGCGCGGATCGGTGGGTTGTATGGCTCCTCTCCGGCTCTGATCTGCACCCGTATGGGGCACCGGTCGGAAGCGCCCATGCTGGTGGTGACCCCCGATCAGAGCTCCGCGTACCGAACTCTGGCCGATATCCAGCAGTTTGCCTCCGACAATACCGGGCTTCAGCCGCTGATCTTCCCCCATCCAGAGCTGTTGCCCTACGAAGACCAACTCCCGGAGATGACCATCCGCCTCGAGCGTAGCCTGGTCTTTCGGCGGGTGTGGGCATTCTTGACCCATAAAGAGAGCGGACAGAAGAAGCCTCCCCCCATACCGCTGGTGATCGCACCGATCCAGGCTCTTTTGCGTCGAAATCTCTCGCTTTCGGTCTACGCGGAGCGAGCGTTTACCCTCGAACTGGGCGAGCCGCTGGATCGCGAAGCGCTCTCGGCCTGGCTTGTAAACCAAGGTTACGAACACAACGAAATGACATCGGTCCGAGGCCAGTTCTCGGTTCGAGGTGGGATTTTCGACATTTACCCGCTCTCGTTTCCCGACCCTATCCGAATCGAGCTGTTCGGCGACGAGATCGATTCGATCCGTACCTTCGACGTGGCCACACAACGTTCGGTGACCAAGATAAAGGGCGCGACACTCTACCCAACGGCCGAGGAAGAGATACAGCGCGCGGCGCTCGAAGACGGCTCGGCCGCGTTGGTGAGCCTCCTCGACGACCTGCTCCCAAACGCTCCCATCGCGTTGATCGAGCCGAGTGCCATTCAGAGCGAAGCGGAGAAACTCCAGGAGCTGGCGGCACACCGTTACCAAGAACTCACCTCCCAAGAACACGAAGATCACGAACTGGTCCTCGACGACGAACTGCACCACCGGCACATCGGCCCACTCATGCGCCCACCGCTGGAGCTCTACCTCAGCCCGGAGGAACTCAATCGGCAGTTCGAGCAGAAGGTCTGTCTGCGTCTCAGCGCGTTTCCATTTACCGATTCGTCCGCCACATGGTCCCTGCCGGTTTCGCCACCGGAACTGCGTGGCGACGAGCACGGTAAACGTATTACAGAGTTGATTCATCAGGGCGAAGCGGGCCATGAGATTCTCATCTTCTGCGATACCGAAGGTCAGGAAAAACGCCTCAAAAACCTAATCGAAGAAGCGCTGGAGCAGAAGCAGTTCCCGACACGTGAAGGCGTCCCCGAGACAATTGTGGGCGAGCTGGGAGCGGGTTTCTCAATCGCCGATGTGAACGTCCATGTCCTGACCGACCGAGAAATCTTCGGGCGCGTTCGACGCTTCAAGACACCCGGCCGGGATGAGATCATCCTGCCGGTCATCGATCTGGTCGATCTGAAACCTGGCGAGTATGTCGTCCATCTGGATTACGGGATCGGACGTTTTGTGGGACTCAAGACCATCGAGCACGAGGGCAAGAGCTCGGAGTTTCTCGAGCTGCGCTACGCCAACGACGATGTGCTCTATGTGCCGATCGAACAGATCGAGCGTGTGGGCCGGTACGTGGGCAGTGACGAAAAACCGCCGACACTCTCGAAGCTGGGCACCAAGGGTTGGGAAAAAAGCAAAAACAAAGCCAAACAGGCAATCGAAGATATGGCCGACGAGCTGCTCGAGCTCTACGCCAAGCGAAAAATCCAGCCCGGCCACGCGTTCCCCGAAGACGAGGCCTGGCAGGTGGAGTTCGAGGCCTCATTCCCCTACGAGGAGACCCCCGACCAATGGCGCGCGATTGAAGAGACCAAGCGCGACATGCAGGCCGAGGGCCCGATGGACCGGCTCATCTGCGGAGATGTGGGCTTCGGGAAGACAGAGGTCGCAATCCGCGCCGCCTTCAAGGCGATTGGCGATGGGAGGCAGGTAGCGGTGCTCAGCCCCACCACCATCCTGGCCGACCAGCACTATCAGACCTTTATGGATCGACTCGCCGATTATCCGGTGAACATCCGGCTTCTTTCCCGCTTCCGCACGAACGCGGAGTTGAAAGAGGCGGTCAAAGAGACCAAGGAAGGAACCGTCGATATCGTCATCGGAACCCACCGTCTGCTCTCCAAAGACGTGAGTTTCCCGGATTTGGGGTTGGTCATTATCGACGAGGAACAACGTTTCGGGGTTCGACACAAAGAGCGCCTCCGCCAGTTGCGAGCCACGGTCGACACGCTGGCGCTCTCAGCCACTCCCATACCGCGCACGCTCTATCTTTCACTCTCCGGAATCCGGGACATAAGTGTGATCAGCACTCCTCCCAAGAATCGCCTGCCGATCGAGACCTATATCATGGAGTGGTCCAAGGACGTGATCGAGGAGGCGATTCTTCGCGAGTTACAGCGCGAAGGCCAGGTCTATTTCGTACACAACCGGGTCGAAACCATCGTCAGCATGGCGGCATTGATCCAAAACATTGTACCGGACGCACGAATCGGTATCGGTCACGGACAGATGTCGGAGCGGGAGTTGGAGAAGGTCATGGCCCGGTTCATCCGGGGAGAGTTGGACATCCTCGTGTCGACAACCATCATCGAAAACGGCTTGGACATTCCCAACGTAAATACAATCGTGGTGGATCATGCCGACAAATTCGGACTCTCTCAGCTCTATCAGCTTCGCGGGCGTGTGGGCCGAGACCGCCATCGGGCGTACTGCTATCTGCTCGTGCCCAACAAGCGTGGGCTGACCACAATCGCACGAGAACGGCTTGTGGCTCTGCAACAGCACAACGAGCTCGGAGCCGGGTTCCAGATCGCCATGCGGGATATGGAGATTCGGGGAATCGGTAACATCCTCGGCCGTCAGCAGCACGGGCATATCGCCGCGATCGGCTTCGATCTATACACCAAGTTGCTCTCGGAGACGGTCACCCGGGTCAAAGGCCGGAAGGAACTGGTTCGAGATTGGGAAACCTCCTTGGAGATGTCGCCCAAGGGCACCTTCCCCGCCACCTATATCACCTCCAACAAGCAACGTATGGCCTATCACCAACGTGTGGCCAAGGTGAAAACGACTGAAGAAGTCAGCAACCTGAGCGAGGAACTGAGAGACATTTTCGGACCCCGGCCTCGAGAAGTGGACCGGCTGCTCCTCGGAATCCGTTTACGGGTCATGGGGCACGAGCGTGGTTTCCAGGTCGTGAATGCCGGTATACATCGAGCCCACCTGGTCTACCATCCAAGCCGGGCGGCACAGGTCGAACCGCTAGAACTCGCAGCTCTCGATCGTGTCGACAACCTAAAGGTTACACTGGCAACCAAAGGGGAAAGCGTCGCCATCCAGTTTGAGGATCAAAGCGGGGAAGGCGAAATGGCCGATAAGTTGATCGGTGTTTTCGAGAATCTCGACCGGCCTGCGGAAGAGCTGCAGCTCATGCAGGCCGAAGCGCGTTCCGTAGCGACAGAGCAACGGGCCGAAACCCCGCAGGAAGATACCAAGAAGAAACCGCGCAAACTGGACCTGATTCACGGAAGAAAGCGAAAACGGCGTGCGCGTGTTCGCTAAGACCGAACGCGTGGCCTTTGAATCCATGGAGTGAGGTGAAACCTACAATGCAGATCAAGAGAACTGTTGTGACCGGCGTTCTGATTGCCGCGCTCACGGGCGCGTTTTGGGCGGGCCACAGCGTGGGCGCGAGTGAAAGCTCCAAAGAGAATATTACCCGCACCGCGCTTGTGCGCTGGGAGGAAACGAAAGCGAACGAGAACGATTGGGGCGAGATGCGCACGTTCTTCAGGGGCGAGACCCACGGCACGGTGGATATGTTGTCGGCGTTTGCCGTCGTCGAGCCGGGCGAGGCGGCCCACCCCGCACATCGGCACGCGGCAGAGGAGTTCCTGGTCATTACCGAAGGCTCGGGAACATGGAGTCTGCGGGGGAAAGAGATGCCCGCGAAAAAGGGCGATGTGATCTACACCGAACCTTGGGCCTGGCATGGGCTCGTCAATACCGGCGATAAACCGCTCACCTTCTACGTCGTCAAATGGACGAGCAAAGGGGTGGAAGTCCCCAAGGAACCTGAGGGAGACCACGGACGGTAAACGCCTCGCGTGCAAGCTGAGAAACTTGCGCTCACGCACACGACGATTGACAGGGTGGAGACGTTCGAGCGATACTCATCGCGCCCACTTGGAGCGCTAGAGCGTCTCTTCCGATAGCGCGCACGGTAACAACGACGGGAGAATCGAATGACGGAGCAAATCGACTACAGCAAAATCCCTCTCTTCAGCGGACTCAGCAAAGAATGGATCACGGCACTCCTCGCGCATGCGGAGATTGTGGAGGTTCAGGCGGGTCAGTATGTTTTCCTGGAAGGAGACAACTCCGAAAGCCTCTATTTCATGTTGGAGGGCCGCGTTGAACTGGAGACCAAGCCGCTCCGTGGTACCGCGGTCGTGATGGATATTCTCGAGGGGGGGGACTTATTGGGCTGGTCGGCCTGTCTCAACGCCGGACCGTTCACAGCCTCCGCGCAGTGCCGGAGTGCGGTGAAACTGGCCAAGCTGGACGCCGACAAGTTCGTTCGGTGTTTACGCGAGGCCCCCGTGGATGGCCTTACTGTGATGACCCGCATCGCGGAGATTATCGCGCGGCGTCTCGGCGCTTCCCGCGAGCGACTCTCTCATCTTCTCACGTCGTTCTAAGGCGACTCCCGAGAACCTGTTTCCCTGTAGCGAAAGCGAAACCTCTTTCGCGTATGCTGCAAGAAAGTCTGCGTCCTTTTCGCTGTTTCGTCGTCTACAAATGCGAAACGGATAAGGAGTTGCAAAACCATGGATGACGTACAAAAAGATAAGACTCGCCAGACGATTCGGAGCCAATACGCGGAGGTCGCCCAACAAGGGAGCTCGTGTTGTGATTCGGGCACACCGAGTTCGTGCTGTGGGGACACGTTGACCGTTCTGAACGGACCACCGAACAAGTCGGCCTATACCGAGCGTCTAGGCTATTCGAAAGACGATATCGAGAGCGTCCCCGAAGGCGCGAATATGGGTTTGGGATGCGGAAATCCAACCGCCTTGGCCGCGCTACGGCCCGGTGAAGTCGTGCTGGATTTGGGCAGCGGCGGCGGTTTCGACTGTTTTCTCGCATCCTCGCGTGTGGGTGAAACAGGAAGAGCCATCGGTGTGGACATGACCCCGGAGATGGTCTCCAAGGCTCGCGCGAACGCGAAGAAGCAGAACTTCACCAACGTGGAGTTCCGCCTGGGTGAGATGGAGCATCTTCCCGTGGCCGATGGGGTGGTGGATGTCATCATCTCCAACTGCGTAATCAACCTTTCACCGGACAAACCCAGTGTGTTAGCGGAGGCTTACCGGGTCCTGAAACCCGGCGGACGGCTGGCGATCTCCGATATCGTCGCCACCGCGCCATTCCCCGATTCCTTCCTGGATGACGAGGCGTTGCTGTGCGGCTGCGTCACTGGGGCGGTCGAGGTCGACTCCCTGCGGGAGATGCTCGCCGAAGCCGGTTTCCAGGATGTTCGCGTCGACGCTCGGGAGGAGACCCGCGAGTTCATCGCCCAATGGTACCCGGGGAAGAACGTCGACAAATACGTCGTCTCCGCAACCATCGAAGCCCGCAAGTAGCCGGATCGTCACAGCGGGACGTTACAGCACACGCCCAGCGACGTTATGATGGTAGACGGTTCCAGCTCCGGGGCCGTGTGAAGAACCGTGCGTGATAATCGCGAATCCAGCTGGAGGCGGTGTTGTGTCGATGAGGAAAGATCTGAACAGTCTCGTAATGTTGTTGGCACTCGGGGGCTTGCTCCTGGCGAGTCCGGCTTTCGCGGATGTCGTGACGCTGCAGAATGGCAAGCGTATCGAGGGCAAGATTCTCGAACGAAACAGCGAACGGCTGCTCGTGGAAGTTGAAGGCCTGTCGGTGACGATCTTCTTGAAAGATGTCGCGGATATCAGTGAGGGTGAGGCGCTTACCGAGCCTGGCGATACAGACGCGGTGGTCCCCGCCCTATCCGAGCCCGTTCAGGAAACGGGAGTGGATACTGCGGAACAGCCCACGGCTTCCGCAGGGAATCTCAAGCATAATTTGCCATTTCTACCGATGCTGCCTGTGGTGTTGCCACCCGGCCGCTCGTACGAAGTCTCCGGGAGTACCCTCCGTTTGCGGCGCGGACCGGGAACGGACTACGAAGTCGTCGAGAACCTCCGGCACGGTTCACTGGTCTCTGAAATCGAGAAATCCTCCGGGTGGCTGCACGTCCGCGTGCCGTCGGGCGCGGTCGGTTGGGTGGCGGCGGATTATGTGAAACTCCTCAATAACACGCCGGTTCTGGTGAACGCCAATCGCCTCAATCTTCGCGAAGAGCCCGGCCGCGTCTACCGCTCGTTGGCCCGGTTACGCAAAGGAGAGGTTGGGCTTCTACTGGCCGACAACAGCGCCTGGTCCAGGGTCCAGTTTGGCCTAGACAGGATCGGATGGTGCAGTTCGGAATACCTGGTCGAGATCGAGAATATCGCGGTTGTGCGGCCACCGTTGGTTCCGCGCCAAGCGGCGGCGAAACCGTACGTCGTCCTGAAGCGCGACGCATCGGCTGAGGCTGGCAAGAGCGAGCTGACGTTCGAAGTGACGGACGATACGTTGGTCGTGGCCGGTCTGACCAAGATCGTCGCCTTTGTCGATGACGAGGCTCTTTTGGAGGAGCCCAAGAATCATTGGACGGGCGACTCAGTGTTGAGCATTGAGGTCCTCAAGAGCCGGGATCGCCTGAGCGGCACCGGTTTCCATCCCTCGCTTTTCGCTCAAGCGAAAGGTGCGGCGATCTTGCGAGTAAAGGGCTTTCGGGAAGGTTCCATCTGGCGCTACACGCTGGCCGCCGGGCCGCAGCGGGGCATCCGCTACGCCATCGTGACCCAGACCGGCCCCAAACGCGGCCAGGTCGTTCTCTGCAAGCCGTAAGAAGAACGTCTCCCACCCCCGGCAAGCTGGCTCTGCGAGCCTGGCGACGGCATCCTTCTTCACTCATGTATGTAATTCTTCTCGCTCTTTTGTCGATCGGCAGTTCGCCAGTCGATGCGGCAACCGTATTGGCCACCTCGTCCACGGGGCCGGTAACTGTAGAGGATATCTCCGCGTACTTCCTCCATCCGAACCTGTTCCCCGACCGTTCGGAAGAGCCCGCGCCGGGCACCGAAGCATGGCTGGAGTCGGGCATCCACGGCGTGGTGCTGACACGTCTGCTCGCCCAGAAAGCGCGTGAATCCGGCACAGATACGGACCTCCTCTACCGCACACGTCTGGAAGAGGCCTGGGAACGCTACCTGTCGTCCCGCTATCAACGTGAGGTCGTCGCGGCGGAGGTGCGAGTCTCCACAGAGGAAGTCCGCACACAGTACGAGTCCGACCCGGAAGCCTGGCGAGTCAATGCCGGCAGGGAGATCGATTACCTCTTTCTAAAGCCTACAATCGTAAGCCAGTCCTCCGACCCGCTTCCGGCGTTACGCCGAACCCTCGAACGTCGTCTGGCGGAAGGGGAATCGATTGAGGCAGTCGCCCGAGAGTATTTGGAGGGGGCGGATTCTTCGAGCGAGGTGGAAAGCGGGCGGAGCTGGGTGGAGCGTGGCCGTTTCGAACCGGCGATCACTGCCCTGGTTTTCGAACTCGCCATAGGTGAAGTGAGCTGTTTCACGCATGAAGGAAGAATCGCTCTGATTCGATGTGAGCGTATCCGCAACGCGGGCGTACAGCCTTTTGAGGCGGTCAGCGGCGCGATTCGAAACGGACTTGTGCGCCAACGCCAGCGTGAACTTCAAAACGAGCGATTCGTGGAAGGCTGCACCCTGTTCGATGCGAGCGTTGCGGATCCAATGCCCGATCCAAAAAAGACGAAGGCGGTGATCTTGACCTTCGGTGGCCGCGACCTGCGGGTGGGTGATCTGCTGAAGCGCCTAGAAGATACGCTCGCGCGCCCAAACGACCGCGAGCTGGACCGATCGGGATTGAGGATATTCGCTCAAGCCTGGCTGGAACGTGAAGTTTTCGCGGCTTGGGCCAAGTTGGCGGGCTTGGAGCGCGACCTGCGCGCCCAAGAAGAACTCCGTTCTGTCGAGCGGTTCTGCCTGGCTCAAACGTACCTCGATCGGTTGACTGAGCGTGTCGAACCGACCGACGAAGACGTGGAATCCACGCGAGCCGCACACCCGGAACTGACTTTCAGTGAACCGGCGTGGGGCGTCACGGAGTTGACCATGCCCGCCACGGGTCCGATCGAACTGGTCAGCGGTCGGCTCCGGGAAGGTGTGGAAGCCGAAACGATGAAGGCATACGGCGTCGTGGTTGAGGCGACCATGACCCCAAAATGGAGCGCGAGCGTGATCGATGTCTTGCGAAATATGCGGTGGGGCGAAGTCAGCGCCCCCGTCCGGCGAGGTCCGATTGCCGTGATCTATCGCCTTGACAGTGTCGAACATCCAAGGCCCTTGACGGTCGAGGAGGCCGGGCCCGAACTCCTAGACTGGAGCCGAAAACGCGTGCGGAGACGGTTCAGAGACGCTTTCTGTCGATATCTGCTGCCTACCGCGAAGATCCAGATCGATCGCAAGGTGTTTGGGGAGTACCTGCAGAACTTCCAAAAGGCTGCTTCCGATTGACAAAACGGAGTTCCACACCATCGGGATACGTCGTCGACGTAGTGAAAAACCTCAAAAGGGCGCTGAAGAGTGTGGAGTGGCGAATTCCGACCGCCACAGAGCGGATTGTCTCCTCTGCCGAACCTTATTTCGGGTGATGCGACGGATTTGGAAACGACCCTATTGCCTGTTCGTGGACTGGGCCAATGGAGTGAAACGGAACCCGGCCGTCTCACAGCAATCCGGCGCAAATCCTTACATGGTCTCTGTTGCGCGATCTGGGGAATGGCGCTAGTTTAGGTATCTTAGGTGGGGAATTCCCCACCTTTTTGTTTGAATTCCGGCGGAATCCCCAGCGTATCCACACCCGCGTGTAGCCGGACTGGACAACAGGAGCCAGTACGTTGATGAAGGAAGCCCTCGAGATACTCG
>CAYTDF010000078.1:0-6567 GCA_964436365.1 uncultured bacterium
GCGGAGCGCAAGTCAATTGGTTTGTTGTAGGCCAAGAGAATAGCACGTTCACAGAGCCTGTGATTGTGCGCGGTCCCTCCGAGATACAGTGTCTCAGACCCGAACGCGGATCGAAACTTCCCGCAGCTGATCCGCGTCCACCGGCGAGGGTGCGCCCGACATCAGATCCCGGGCGTTTTGGGTTTTCGGGAAGGCGATCACCTCGCGAATGCTCGACTCACCGCAGAGCAGCATCACGATCCGGTCCATTCCGAAGGCGATGCCCCCGTGAGGCGGAGCGCCATATTGGAGCGCTTCGAGCAAGAAGCCGAACTTCTCCTGCGCATCCTCGTCATTGATCCCCAGCGCTGTGAAGACCCGTTTCTGGACATCCGAGCGGTGGATACGAATCGAGCCGCCGCCGATCTCGAAGCCGTTCAGAACCATATCGTAGGCCCACGAACGGACGTTGAGTGGATCCGACTCCAACTTGTCCAGGTCCTCCTGGTGGGGAGACGTGAACGGGTGGTGTAGCGGTGTCGGGGTGCCGTTGTCGTCAGCCTCGAACATGGGGAAATCGGTGACCCATAGGAAGTTCCAGAGGCCCTCGGGGATCAGGTCACGCACCTTCGCCAGGTGACAACGTAGCCAGCCGAGCGCGGCAAAGACGACGTCCTGTTTGTCGGCCACGAAGAGAAGCAAGTCGCCCGGTTTCGCGTCCATTTCCTCGATCAGCGCCTGCTGCTGCTCGTCGCCGAAGAACTTGACGATCGACGATTCCAGCCCGGACTCGGTTACCTTCATCCACGCCAGACCTTTGGCTCCGTAGACGCCCACATCTTTGGTGAGACCGTCGATCCGGGTCCGGGATATCTCCGCTCCGCCCTTGCAGTTGATGCCCTTCACACGCCCACCGGATTGGACGACCGAGCGGAAGACCTTGAAGTCGCTCTTCACCACGATATCGCCTACATCGATCAGCTCCATGTCGAAACGCGTGTCCGGCTTGTCGCTGCCATAGCGCTCCATGGCGTCCTGATAGCTGAGCCGGGGGAACGGACGAGGCAACTCGATGCCCAAGAAATCCTTCCATATCCGCGCCGCCATCGTCTCGAAAATCTCGTAGATGTCTTCGGGAGTGACGAAAGAGAGTTCGCAATCGATCTGCGTAAACTCGGGCTGGCGCTCGGCGCGCAGGTCCTCGTCCCGCAGGCATTTGGCCATTTGGAAGTAGCGGTCGAACCCGGCCACCATGAAGAGCTGTTTGTAAATCTGAGGCGATTGCGGAAGCGCATAGAACTCGCCGGGGTTCACACGGCTGGGGACCAGGTAGTCGCGCGCGCCTTCTGGAGTCGCTTTGCCCAACAAAGGCGTTTCGATTTCCAGAAAACCGTTCTCGTCGAAGAAACGGCGCACGATGCTGGTGATCTTGTGCCGGGCGATGATTCGATCGCGCACGACGGGGCGGCGCATGTCGACATAGCGCATCTTCAGCCGGACATCCTCGTTCGTTTGCACGTGATCCTCGATCTCGAACGGTGGTGTCTTCGACTTCGAGTGCACGATCAACTCCGAGACGACGACCTCAACTTCCCCGGTGGGGATGTTGGGATTGATCGTGCCTTCGGGGCGTTCGCGCACCGTGCCCGTGATACCGATCACGTCCTCGCTGCGAAGGTCTTGCGAGCTGTCATGAAGATTGGAGTTCTCCTCAGGGTCGAAAACCAACTGGGCGTGCCCGGCTCTGTCTCGCGCATCGATGAAAACGATGCCCCCGTGATCCCGCCAGTGCCAAACCCATCCATCTAACTTTACAGTTTGGCCAATATGTTCCCGGCGGATCTCTCCGCAGTAGTGTGTACGTCGCATGATACCGATCTCCATGAACTGAGGTGTGTCGAGACCTGGAACGTAGCAACGCCAGCGAGAATGAGAAAGACGCCACCCCATGCCGCGTTGTACGCACCGTTCATACCGTTTGGCCGCACGGCCGCTCTCAGCCGCGAAATCAAGCGATACCTCAACCTCCGTCAGGCCGTTTCGCTAGCAATCGTTTCCACCGCCGCAGCCGAACGCCTGTGCCGCTGGTCCAGAGCGTCTCTCCAAAGTTTTGTTCGGTAGGGCACACGGAGTGTCCCCGATGGCCGGGCGCTAGGCATTTTCCAATCGGGCAGAACTTTTGGAAGATGTATAGGCGTTTGCGGAGCGGACTTTGTCCGGTATCCTCGGTCCTCCGAATTCATACTGGTTCCAGGAAGATTTTGTCTATGTCCGTGAGTCTTTTCGATCGAGTGGTATACGCCGTCGCCGTCGCGTTCGTGGTCCTCGTGCTAGGCACGCGCCTAACCGGCTCCGACACGCTCTCCGCGCAAATTCAGCGCTGGACCGATGCTCAGGTCGTATTGCGCGGCATCTCCCTGCCCGGTCTCTCTCCCACGCGAATGGAGACCTGTATCCGCGATCTCAAAGCTCGGTCGGATGTTTCCGACGCCGCGTGGCGCATCGACTCGCCCCCCTGGAATGGAGATGAAGCGCTGGCTGTGGACTGGGGAGCTCTCTGGAGCGAGCGTGCCGTGGCCCAGATCGAGGTCCGACCCGATTGGACCGCGCTCGAGCGGACACCGAGGGCCGTCGAGATGTGGCGCGAGGCGATTGCCGCCCACGACGCCGTGGCTGAAGTTCAACTCTCGGCCGCGCCGTTGGAAACTCTCGATGCCGTCACTCGATTCGAGACGACTCGGCGGGCCCTGTTGGACCGGCTCTGGTGGTTGCTGCTCTGTACGGCGTTGCTGGCTTGGGGAGTGGCTCTCTCTCGCCGCCTGCGTCCTCGTCTCGACGCGTTGGACATTGCCGATCCGGGCTCTTCCGCAACTTTGGGCGCTCGTCTTGTCCCACTCGCTCTCGAATGTGGAGCGGCTCTGATCGCCGTCTTCGTGTTGAGAGCCGTCTTCTTCGCCGGGCTGGGCGGAGACGGCCGTCCCCTCGGCTTCTCCGGGTCGGCGATCTTCTTTCTCGCCGGATCGTACGGAATCGTCCTGGCTCGGGATTGGATGACCACAGCCGCGATGGAGACTCGCGAGCCGACCGGCGAGCCGTGGGAGACCGAAGAATGAGAGGCAGGCGGCTATTTGTGGGCTTTGGCTTGCTCGTGGCGCTCCTCGCGTCCCCGGAAACCGTTTTCGGCGGGGCCATGGAGGAGGAGTCGCAGCAAGAGCGAAAACAGGTCGATACCCGCCTGAGAGAGCGTCAGCAGGAACTGGAGAGAGTTCAGCGTGCGCGCGCCGAACTCGAATCGACCGTCAAAGAGAAGGACCGCTCCCTCGATAGACTCGACCGAATACGACGAGACCAAGAGTATAATCTGGAGCAATCCAGGAAGCGCTCTGAGAACCTCGCCAACGATCTGGCGGGGATCCAGGTGCGTTTGGGCGAACGGCGGGCTCTGTTGCTCGCGGCTGTGGACGCCTGTCAGCCATCCCTCCATTCACCGGCCATGGTGGTCTCGGCCCGGCGCAAAGCGCTGGCTCAGATCGCCGATCACCTGCTTTCAGACGTCCGTGCCATCGAGTCTCAAGTCGAGAAGATCGCGAAGTCTCTCGAGTTCGAGGAGGGCTACCGCGACCGAATCGTCAACAAGTATATGCCCAACGAAGCGACTATCAAATCTCAGATCGAGGAGCGCGCCGAGCTCACACGCGTTCAACTGGAAGAACGCAAGGGGGAAGAATTCAAGATCGCTTCCGACGTTGCCCGGTTGGCGGCTCGGGCGACGGCGCTCGAGAAGGTGCTGCGATCTCTCCGTACCACACGGGTGGAGCCGCCTCCCGCTCCGGCCGGCAAGAAGAGCGAACGATCCCCACGGGTTGAGAAGCCAGCCGCTTACTCCGCGCCATTTGTCCCGGGAACGGCGTTTCCGTTGCTCCGAGGGCGTTTGCCTCTGCCTGTGGTGGGAGAAATCAAACGCGGGTTTGGTCCCTACACGCACCCCACGGCGGCGGTTACCCTAGAAAGCAAGGGGTTAGATATTCTCGTCAACGGCAATTCGCATGTTCGTGCGGTGGCCGATGGCAAGGTTCTCGTCGCGGGCGCGGTGGACCGATACGGTCAGATCGTCGCGTTGGAGCACGGCGGGGGCTACGTGACGGTCTACGGGAACGTCAAACCGAATGATCTCCAGATCGAGCAGATCGTGAAGGCGGGCCGTATTCTGGGGACGGTGCAAGCGGCTAACGGAGATGCGATTCTGCATTTCGAAATCCGGCAGGAAATGAATGCGATCGATCCCCAACCGTGGCTTGGAAAGTAGCCGCGCGTGGCCGACCGCTTTAGAGAAATCAACACGAGTTCACCATCGGAAGGGAAAAGAGATGTCTTCCAAACGACGTATTGTCATCGTTTTTAGCACACTGGCAGCCTTGGTTGTCGGTAGCCTGGTGTTGGGTGTGCAGACCAGTCTGTCTGCGGTCGATCAGCTGAGCCGCAAACTCGAACAAGCCGAACTGCTGCTCGAGGTCATGACCATCTTGGAAGAAGAGTACGTCGACGAGGAGAAGGTCTCCGATCCCGCCGAACTGATGGGCAACGCCATCCAAGGGATGGTCAACTCGCTCGACGAGCACAGCGTCTATTTCACACCCCGGAAAGCCAAGCAGTTCAACGATGTCACCCAGGGTGAGTTTCAGGGGCTTGGTATCCGCATCGGGAAGGTCAACGGCTGGCTCACTGTGATCTCCGTCTTGAAAGAGACTCCGGCGGAGCGGGCGGGGCTCTTGGCGGACGACCGTATCGTCTTTATTGAGGAAGAGGCGACCCGCGCCCTGAACCTCGATGAGGCCACGGAACGGCTCAAAGGACCTGCCGGTACGGTCGTGAACCTCAAAATCGCTCGGCGTAAGGAGCCAGAACTCCTCGATAAGGCCGTCACTCGGGGGGTGATCCACCCCACAGCGGTGGATAGCTCCAGGATGCTCGACCGGCGCACAGGGTATATTCATCTTCAAGAGTTTACGAAGGACGCGGCTGTCGACCTGGAGCGGAAGGTTCGGGAGTTCGTGGGGGAAGGTATGGACGCGTTGGTCCTCGACCTGCGCAACAACTCCGGGGGCTTGCTTCCGGTCGCCGTTCAGGTCTGCGATCTCTTCATCGATAAGGGCAAACTGATCGTCACCTGGCGCGCCCGGGCGGGCATCGAACAGCCCTATCCGGCTCAGTCCGATCCTGCGGGCGACTTTTTGCTCGCCGTCCTCGTCAACGAGTACTCGGCGAGCGCATCCGAGATCGTGGCCGGATGTATCCAGGACTGGAAGCGTGGGATCATCGTCGGCTCGGCGGGTGGTCCTAAGGGTGGGAAGACCTATGGTAAGGGATCGGTGCAGACCATACGGCCTCTGGATTCGGTCGAAGGCGCTCAGATCAAACTGACGACGGGCAAGTATTTCACCCCCAAAGACCGGTCGATCGCCGATATGAAGGGGCTCACGCCGGACATCTTGGCGGACGTTACTCCCGATCAGCACTACAGCATTGGCGCCAACGGTCTGTTTGGCCAACTGCCGGACGAGAAGATCCCCGAATCGCTACGGTTGGAGCGCCCCGAGGTGACTCCGCCGCAGGACCTGAAGCCGGAGGATGTCTCCCCGGTCCAGATCTTCGAGGAAGCCGACAAGAACGGCGAAGAGGAAAAACAGGCTCCCTACGATCTGGAACTCCTCGCCGCCTACCAGCATCTCAACACCGCGCGTGTGATCGTGAAGGGCCGGGAAGAGTGAGCGGATCGGCTCTCGTTCTCGGCATAGAAACGTCGTGCGACGATACCGGCGTGGCGTTGGTGCGGGACGGCGTGGAAATTGTGGCCCAGGCCACCAGCCGCCAGGACGACCTGCACGCCCGTTTCGGGGGTGTCGTGCCTGAGGTCGCTTCGCGCTGTCATTCCGAGCGAATCGCTCCATTGGTGACCGCTTTGCTGGACGAAGCGGGAGTCTCGCTCTCCGATCTGGATGCCATCGCATACACCGAGGGGCCAGGGCTCATCGGCTCGCTGCTGGTCGGGTCCAACTTCGGCAAGACCCTCGCCTTTCGGCTGGGGGTGCCCGCCGTGGCGGTTCACCACCTCGAGGCTCACCTCTATTCAGCTCGCTTCGAAGAGCCGAATCTCACCTTTCCCCATCTCGGGCTCCTGGTCTCGGGGGGGCACACATCACTCTATATCGTGCGGAGTTGGGAAGAGACGGAACTGCTCGGCCAGACGCTCGACGACGCGGCCGGGGAGGCTTTTGACAAGGTCGCCAAACTCCTTGGGCTCGGGTATCCGGGCGGTCCGGCGATCCAGAACGCCGCGACCGAGGCCACCGGCCCCCGGCCGGAACTGCCCACACCTCGTACCCCGAATCCGCTGGATGTCTCCCTATCCGGGCTGAAATCCGCCGTCTCACGGCTGGCGCAGACCGGTGCCTACGCCGCCGATGCCATCGCCGACGCGTTCCAAAGTAAGGTCGTCGAGATGCTGGTCGCGCGGGTCTTGAAGGCGGCCGCCGAGCACGATTTGCGTCAGGTTACGCTTACGGGTGGGGTGGCCGCGAACGCCCTTTT
>CAYTDF010000078.1:6577-11919 GCA_964436365.1 uncultured bacterium
TTTTACGCGAAGAATTGGCGTTGCATTGTTCCCAGAATAAGTTGCATTTCGTTGCCGCACCCCTGCATTTGGCGATGGATAACGGCAGCATGGTGGGGGGGCTCGGCTACCATCATCTACAAGCCGGGCGACTCGCCCCTCTCGACGCCGGTGCTTTCTCGACCACACGGCCCAAACTCTGAACCCTTACGATCGGCGAGACGCATTCCTAGGAGTGTGTCGCGGCACACGGGGTGAGGAATCGGACAGTGTTTTTGAAGATCCCTCTACGCTTGCTGAGCCTGGGTGACGAGAGGCATGCTCGCGATCTTCTGCGCCTCCGGTTCGTTGGGCAGGGCGGCGAGCGCTTCATCTACTGTTTTGTAAATCGTGAAAACGTCGCGCAACCGAACGACCCGTAACAGATAATCGACGTGAGACGAGACGCCGACAAGGATCATGTCGCCGCCCAATTCCCGTAATTGAATGTATGAATTCATTAGGACCGAGATGAACATCGAGTTCATCGTTTCCGATTCGGTCACGTCGATGACGATGTACTTGTAGTCTTTCTTGAACGCACGTAAAAATGCGCGGTCGAGATCGAAGTGTACATCATCGGTCAGTTCCGCCTCTGCGGCATACATGATGAAAGCCTTTGGTGTTTCCGCATATGTAACCGGCATGGTGGATTCCCTCCGGGCTTCCCCGTTAACGCGCCCCGACGAAGTCATTATATCCTGTCGCCATGGATTTGACTACGAAACCTGCGTTCTTTTCCCAGAAAACCGCGCACTCTTACACACCGTTGAGAAGCTTGCCGCATTCGGACGTCCTCGCGACCTACTTGGTTTTCCCGGCTGTGTGGGTTTGAACGGGACTTCAACCGCCATCCGTAAATGCAGAAACAGAAGCAGGTTCCACGTTGACTATTCGAACCGTGCGAAGAAGAGGTCAGCCATTCCCCGCTTCATCTCTTCTCGATGAAGGTCAGGCAAAGACGACACTGTGAACTTGTTTCACGTCCGCATCTATTTCTGGATCGTGAACTCATCACGAATATCGCCCTTGAGATCGTGGGCGCGCATAACAAGCCGATCACCGTCAACTTCGAATGTTTGATAGAGCGGACCGCCGCCGAATAGAGCGGCGATATGCTCGGGCGGTTCACGTTTACGATCCCGGCTGGGAACCGAGACCGTGATGAGATAGACCGTGCCCTCCGCCGGTGACGCCACGCGTTTTTCATCCTTCATGGGATGGGTGCGTAGGTAGTAATGCACGTGACCGCTCATGACGACGTCGACATGGTAGCGGTCGAACAACGTGCCCCACGTGTCCCGGATGTCGCTGTAATCATACCGGACCGCGTAGGGTGGGAAGTGAAACACAACGAATTTCTACGTAGCGGATGCCTGGGCCAGGCGCTCTTCGAGCCATTGCCGCTGTTTCTCGATGGGTGAGGTCACATCCAAGATCACAAAGAGGGCGTTGGCGTACTCGAAACTGTAACTCCGCTCGCGCTCGAATCGTGCGGGTCCGTTCTCCGGTAAACCGAACATTGATAAATACATCCAAGCGCCGAGGCCGTCTTGATCGTCGTGGTTGCCGATCGCGGGAGCTACCGGGCGTTGGCGGAATACGTTACTCGAATACTCAAAGAAGTGATCCCAATCATCTCGATGGAGTCCGGTGCCGACCAGATCGCCCGCGATGGTGTAAAAAGCGGTTTCTGGGTGTCTTTCAAGCGATTTTGTAAGCAATTCGCCCCAGACTTTCGAACGATGGGTGTCGCTCATCAGGATGAATGAGAAGGGCGTGTCGGTTCCGGGTGAAGGGGCTGTCTTGAAGGTCGTTTCCTCGCTCCACTGCCGACTTTTCGGGCTGCCCACGGTATAAATGTACTCCGTTGCGGGCTTAAGATCGTGCAAAACGCCGGTGAAACGGCTTACATACCGGTCATTGGCCAGAAGCCGGTCCTCGATCTCTTCACGCGCCGCTTTCACCTCCGCAAAACCGGACTTCTCCTGGCTGTTCTTCTCTCGGTAGCGGATAACGCCGTCGGTCACATCGGGAGAGATACGCCACTGGACGGTCTGTGTGGTGTGAGGGGCTTCGCTCCAGGTTAGGCAAATTTGGTCGGGCTTCTTGGACGATGGAAACGGTGTGGTGCGGAAGGCTCCGATGAGGTGAGCCTCGCGGGCCCGGCCCCGGATGGTGGTCAGGAGTTTGTGACCCACGAGTGCCTTGGGCACTTTGCTCAACACCAGCTCGCTCCAGTCATGATAGGTGAACGCGCCTTCACGGAATTCGATCACGGTTTGATTTGCGGGAAGGAAGTTCGTCAGTTGGAGGTCGGCGTTCGGGTCTTGGGGGCCGACGCCCACAAAATAGTGCGGCCGGTGTTTGTCGAATCCATTGACGCCCAACTCGACTCGGCCGGACTCGAACGTTTTTTGCCAGACTTCATATCGTGAGTGTTCGTTCGCGACGATCCCTTCCGTCTTTTTGAACTCGGACTTCGGCAGCCAGAAGGGAACGGTCGCCTGGCTGGCGTCACGCAGGATCGATACGATCACGGGTACGTTTGTATCGAAGCACCAATGTTTCGTCGAGAGAACGCCGCGTTCGGCATCGGTGATGAAATCCTGGACCTTTCGATCGTCGAGTTGTGCGAGTTCCTCCGGGGTCAGAGTCTCGTACATGCGCGTTACGATGTTGTCCATCGTCTCTTTGACCGTGGGCTCTCCAATGGCCGGTATCGATAGCCAGACGAGTGCCACGAGGACCAATATGAGTTGTCGGATCGTTCGATTTCTCTCTATCATTTACCGCTCCCGCGTATCGGTTACCGCAGGCGTGCGGAGCGAAGTGGGCATTTCCGTGTTCCGTTTCCGCAGCTTTCCGATGAGGCCTTGTTTTCCCGGTCGTTGGTGGCCGGAATTTGCACCATTAGACCGTTTTCTCAAAGTCTTGGATAGACCGACTCCCAAATCATGTCTTGCCGTCAATCAACCTTGCCCGTCAGAAGTGCTATACTGCCGAAGCCGAGTGGGGGGGGGGCGTATGGACAGAGATGTCAGGGCTATCCCCCAATATCGGCAAAGAAGGGAAGAGGACGATCATGAAACGATTCTGGAGACGAGTTCTTTCTGGAGGTTTGTGGGTTGCGGTGCTGAGTCTATTGCTGTGTCACGGGGCGTGGGCCCGGACCGTGCTGATTTGGAACTCCGACAGTTCATGCGACCCGGCGCGACACGCGCTGCAGCATTTGGTGAAGACGCTGGAGGAGAAGGGATCGTCCGTAACGGTTGTCGCGGATCGGGCCACCGCCAAAGAGCGTTCCGGCCGAGGCGTGATCGAAATTCGCACTCCCGATGCAGAGTTGACCTCAGAGTGGGAGAAGCCCGAATCGTATCGTATCCAGGTCGAGGCCGGTACGCCGCGAAAGCATATCGTCATCACGGGCTCGGATGCTGTGGGTCTGATGTACGGTATTTTCGAGATCGCGGAACAGGTCGCCATGACGACCTTCAACGGTGACTCTTTGTGGGCGGCTCTGCACGAGGCGTCGGGCACACCGGCGCTCGAGATTCGCGCGGACAATCCGTTCTTGACCCTCGAAAAAGACCGCTCGATCTCGCCCTGGTTCTATGATGAAGGGTTCTGGAGGGAGTATTTCGATACTCTGGCGCGTAACCGTTTCAATCTCTGCGACATCCACGCCATGTACGTGTTTGAGGATACGAGTTTCCCGAACCTGATCCCCTATTTTCTTCGGAATCACGAGCGTCCGGGAACCTCGATGCCGAACGAGAGCCTGGAACGCAATCTGGCGATGTTGAATCGTATCATCGACCTGGGAGAGGAACGCGGCGTCCATGTGGCGTTGATGAACTACTCGATGGATTTCCCGGGTATCGATCCAGGAGATGAGGCGACGCAGGTCGAGCACACCCGTTGGGCGGTGGCGGAGCTGCTGAAGCGATGCCCGCGTCTTTGGATGTTTGGATTCCGAATCGGCGAATCCGGGAAAAGCGAGGGTTTTTTCGAGCGCTCGTTCCTGGAAGGCATCCGGAGTTCGGGCAAGGAGGACGTGCGCCTGTATACACGCACCTGGGGCGCCGAGTTTAAGGACCTGGCCCAGATCGGGATGGCGTACCCCGAGAACTTCTACATCGAGATCAAATACAACGGCGAACATCTCGGCGCACCGTACCACGCGATCCAGGGTGGTGGGGCTTCGTATTCGTATCAAACGTATCTGAAATACCCGAGGTATTGGAAGATCATCTGGCAGATCCGGGCGAACGGCACGCACCGGCTTTTCCCGTGGTACGATCCCGCGTTTACGCGGCGCTGCGTGCAATCGAGCGCGTTTGGGGACGCTATCGGTTTCACGCTCGAACCGCACACGGCCTACTATACCCAGGATTCTTCGCTGGTCCTCCGCGAGCGTGAAGATGCCAACCTTTTCCCCTACGTATTCGAGCGGCATTGGGCTTGGTATATGAGCTGGGGGCGATTGGCCTACAATCCGGAGACACCGGACGCGGTCTTCGACAAGGCATTCGAACGGCGGTTCGGCAAAGAGGCCGGTCAACGAGTCGCCGATGTGTTGACCGTCGCCAGCCGGATCGTTCCACTGATCTACCGGCATCACTGCCTCGGTCCCGATCACCGGAATATGGCTCCGGAATTCGAGACCGGTAACAACTCGAACTACAACGCGGGCCAATCGATCGTCCAGGATATCGACAGCTTCGCGCAGGTCGGTGGTTTGGATGGGCAAACCCATATCTCTCCCGCCGCCTATGTCAAGGATTATCTGAAGCGTGAACTCGCCGGTAAGGTCTCTCCGCTCGAAGCCGCCGAACGTTTGGAGGCGTTGGCGAGCCAGTGCGTCGAATGGTTGGACGATACAGAGGTTACGGAAGGGCATCGGGAGTGGGCGCTCTTGTCGAACGATGTCCGCGCGTTGGCGAGTCTGGCTCGGTACTATGTGGAGAAGGATCGGGCCGCCTGCGCCCTGCAGTTCTACTATGAAACGCATGATGCCTCGCAAGCGATTGCGGCCAAGAAGCATGTGCTCGAAGCGAGAGAGCAGTGGCGTAGGTTGGACGAAGTCGCTTCGCGGCAGTACCGCTCGATCTTGGACCGGCTGCGTATGGGGTGGGAGTTCACGTGGGGCAAGATGCTACCCGATCTCGACGCCGACCTGGCACGAGTCGAGGCGGTTATCACGGAGATCGAGCAGGAAGAGAGCCCGCGTTCCGGTCACGTTCCCGTCTTTCAGGCCACGTCTGGGGAGGCTCTCGAACTTAGCGTGGGTGTCGCCGGGCTGAAGGATCCTGCCGTGGTTC
>CAYTDF010000078.1:11929-12984 GCA_964436365.1 uncultured bacterium
CTACAGCATCGACGATGCTTCCGAGCGCAGCGTGCCGTGCGTCGTCACCGGACGCTGGAGTTATCGAGGTACGATTCCCGGTGAGGCGATGAAGGAAGGCGCGCGAGTTCGCTATTGGTTTACCGCGAACGCGGCGGGGACCGCCCTACGTGTTCCGAACGCGGGTGCGGATGTGTCGTTCTCGCTCACCATCACCACTGACCGTGAAGGTCCTTCGATTGCTTGGAACAAGGCTGAAGAGGATCGCGAAGCCGGGGTCATGCGTGTCGAGTGTGTCATTGACGATCCATCGGAGATCGCCGAGGCGAGGCTGGAGTGGAAGCCGATGCCCTCGGAGACCGCGTGGTCCGAACCGATTCGCATGACGCGGCGCGGGAAGACGAATATCTATACGGGTGATATTCCGTTGACCGCAGAGGGCCTTCTCTATTCCGCCGTGGCGCTCGACGGCCACGGCAACGCCTCGCGCTATCCCGATGTGCGTGTCGAGACACCCTACGTGAGCGTCAACCCGTGGGACCCGGGTTTGTCGGCCGATATGCGTCTTCAATCCGAAGGGACTCTTTCCGGTGGTTTGAAGAGAAAGTCGATCCAGTGGCAAGATGTTTCGGGCACAGGCCGCCCGGGGACCTATTATGAATACTCCGGTAGCCGAGGCCGGGTCAGTTTCCCATTCACGATCGAGAGCTTCTCGGACAACGTTCTTACTCTCGGCCGAGTGATCAACGGGGAGTATGGGTCCGCCGATATCTTTGTGGACGAGCGAAAAATCGGTCTGCTGAAAGGCAAGCAAGAAGGGCCTGGATATTTACCGGCGCAAGAGGAGTACCACCTTCGCGGTCTGACGGCGGGCGAGCACACGCTCAGCTTTGTCTCGTCAGGAGACGGCCGGTTTGCCGTGGAAGGTTTTCAGCTGACATCTCAACCCGCCATCGTCGACCGTTTCCTCATCTCGCAGTCTTTTGAAGGTTTCGCCGGGGAGTCCGGCAAAGACCTTTACCCCCGGATTTCCCAGGTAGCTTTTGCATCCGTGTGTGATAGAATGCATTTGAGCC
>CAYTDF010000079.1:0-1365 GCA_964436365.1 uncultured bacterium
ATGGCACCGGTACTATGCCAATGTCGTCGATTTCCTAACGGGCAAGGGAACACTCGCCATCACACCCGAGTGGGCACGACGTCCAATCCACATCCTCGACCTCGCCAATCAAAGCGCGAAACAAGGCAAGAGCCTTAACGCAAAACACAAGTAGATATGAAGACGTCATACCGGAGCATATCCGGTTTGAGGCAAGAACACACATTGCCAAAAGAGGAGAAGTAGAATGAGAACGCGTACTGTGGACATTGTTAACGCCCTGACCGGGGCACTGGTTGTGAGCCTCTTGGCGCTCACCTCAGCGGCCGTTGCAGAAACAACCATCATTATTGAAGACAATCCTGCAGGGCCTATCCGCCACGGGTTGGACGACGTGCGCGAAGCGCTACGCGCAAAGGGCGTCGAGAGCGGCACTATCGAAGTTGCGCCGCTGTCCGATTCCGTCTCTCTTGGTTGGGAAAAGCCCGAGTCGTACCGCATCACCGTTAAAGGAACCCGTGCCACCGTTTCGGGGTCGGACGCGGTGGGCCTGATGTACGGCCTCTTCGAGTTGGCCGAACAGGTGTCCATGTCGCCGGGCAAGGGCAACGCCGTGTGGCGAGGGCTTCACGACGCTTCGGGCGTGCCCGCGTTGGAGATTCGCGCGGACAACCCGTTCCTCACGGTCGAAACGCCCAGTGGAAACTCCGACGCGGGCAGTCCGATTTCGCCGTGGTTCTATGACGAGGGATTCTGGCGGGGCTATTTCGACACGCTGGCGCGCAACCGCTTCAATCTGTGCGACATTCACGCGATGTACAGTTTTGAGACAACGGGGTTTCCAAATCTGTTGCCGTACTTCATCGCAAATCCGGACCACCAGGAGGCGTCGTGGCAGAAGAACAACCCGTGGCGCAATCAGGCCATGTTGAGGCGCATCATCGACATTGCCGAAGACCGGGGCGTGCATATTGCGCTGATGAACTATTCCATGGATTTTCCGAACATCGACGTGGGCGATGAGGAGACTCAGATCGAGCACACGAGCTGGGCCGTGGCGGAGATTCTCAGGCGTCTTCCGAAACTGTGGATGTTCGGGTTCCGCATCGGAGAATCGGGCAAGAGCGAGAGCTTCTTCGAGCGCGCCCTCCTGAACGGCATCCGCGATTCGGAGAAGGACGACGTGCGGCTGTATACACGCACGTGGGGCGCCACGTTCAAGGATATGGCGCAGCTCGGGATGGCGTATCCTGAGAATTTCTACATCGAGATCAAGTACAACGGCGAACACCTCGGCGCGCCCTACAACGCCATTCAGGGACGGTGGAAGGACTATTCGTACCAGCAATACTTAAACTATCCCCGCTACTGGAAGATCATTTGGCA
>CAYTDF010000079.1:1375-12801 GCA_964436365.1 uncultured bacterium
ACGGCACGCACCGGCTGTTCCCGTGGTTTGACACGGATTTCACGCGGCGTGCCGCGCGGGCGAATTCGTTTGGGGGCGCCATAGGTTTCACGCTCGAACCGATCACGGCGTACTTCACGCAGGACCCGAACAAGATCTTCCGGAATCGCGACGACGCCGATTTTCTCGAATATGCCTACGAACGGTATTGGGCGTGGTATCTGGCCTGGGGACGGACGGCCTACGACCCGGATACGCCGGAAGCGGTCTTCGAACATGCTTTCAAGCAGCGTTTCGGCGCCAAATCGGGCGAGCAGGTTCATGACTTGATGACGCTTTCCAGCCAGATCGTACCGCTGATTTACCGCCACCACTGTCTGGGGCCGGACCACCGAAATGTCTCGCCGGAATTCGAGACGGGGAACGGCTCGACCTACCAGCCGTGGGTGACGGGCATTGGGAACATTGACAGTTTCGCGCAGCACGGCTCGCTGGACCAACAGGCCTACGTATCTCCCGCCAAACTTGCCGAAGATACGCTTGCCCGTCAGTTGGCGGGTAAGGTTACGCCGCTCGAGGTGGCCGACGAACTGGATGCCGTGGCGGAAGCCTGCCTGGAACTCGTGGCGAAAATAGACGTTTCGTCGGGACAGGCTGAATGGGACCTGCTGTCCAACGACGTCCATGCGCTTGCCAACTTGGCCCGGTACTACGCGGCCAAGGACCGCGCGTCTGTTGCGCTGCAGTTCTTCTACAAGACCGACGACGTGTCGCAGCTTGCGCCGGCACGTGAATACGTGCTTCAGGCGATCCAGTACTGGCACGACTTGGATCGGGTGACGTCCAAACAGTACCGTCCCATCCTGGACCGCTTGCGAGTCGGAGCCGATTACACCTGGGACAAGCAGAGTCCGGACCTCCAGGCGGATT
Source organism: uncultured bacterium (assembly GCA_964436365.1). Lineage (GTDB taxonomy): Bacteria > Hinthialibacterota > Hinthialibacteria > Hinthialibacterales > CAYTDF01. The sequence goes on from CAYTDF010000079.1 coordinate 2,285, forward strand.
TTGCCCGCGTCGATGAGGTCATTGCGGAGGTCGAAAATCGGGACGAACCCACGCTGGGTTATGTGCCGGTGTACCGCGTTGTGCCAGACGAGCCCCTCGAGCTGACGGTGGGTGTAGCCGGACTCTCCAACCCGGAGGTTTCTCTTTGTTACGCCATCGGCGACGGCGCGGAGCAAACCCTCCAATGCCAGCCTGCCGGACAGTGGACGTATACGGCCACCATCCCCGCAGCCGAACTTCGTGCAGGCGCGCAAGGGCGCTATGCGTTCATGGCATCGTCTCTGTCAACGCGCACCAACCAACCGGACACCCATTTCGTGGTCACCGCCGACAACAAAGGACCGGTGGTCACCTGGAACAAGGTCGAAGCCGACCGCGAAGCCGGTGTCGTTCGGATAGCGTGCAATGTCAACGACCCCTCGGGCGTGGGGCTGGCGCGAATCGAATGGAAGCCTATGCCGTCCGAGATTGGCTGGCAACCTCTCATCGACATGAAACCTCTGGACGACGCCAACGTGTTTGCCGCCGAGATTCCCCTCACCGCCGAGGGCGTGCTGTACAGCGTTGTGGTCAGCGACACCGCGGGCAACGTTACGCGCTATCCCGACATGAACCTCGAAACGCCCTACAAGTCCATCGATCCCTGGGATCCTGGTTTGGACGCCGACTTGGCGCTTTCGTCCATGGGCAAAGTGGAGCAAGGCCTCAAGGGCCGGGCCGTGAACTGGCCGGATATCAGCAGCACCGGCCGCCCCGGCGTGTTTTATGAATACGTCGGCGCCCAGGGCCAAGTGGACTTCACCTTCAACATCGAGAAACTCTCCGACAACGTGCTCACCCTTGCCCGGGTCGTCCACAAAGACTACGGCGCGGCAGACATCCTCGTCGATGGTAATAAGATTGGCGTGCTCAAAGGCCAGCAAGAAGGCCCCGGTTACTTACCAGCGCAAGAAAGCATGCTCGTGCGCGGCCTGACGGCGGGTGAACACACCCTAAGTTTCGCGCTCACCGAAGAGGGACGTTTCGCTTTCGAGGGCTTCAAGCTAGAACCGCAACCCGCCATCATCGAGAACTTTGTCATTTCGCAGGGCTTCAAGCCGTTCCCCGGCGACAAAGGCAAAGACATGTACCCCATTGGCAACCCGGATATCGTATGGAAACCGGCCCAAAAAGACTCGCGTGGCGTCATTGCGCTGCACGCTCAGGTGAAACCTAACGAGGACTGCTACGGGTACGCCGCCACCACACTACGTTGTGAAGCGCCCGTCGACACCGACCTACTCATCGGCACCAACGACGGCTGCTACGTATGGCTAAACGGCGAACTCATCCACAGCCGACCCGGTAAACGCTACTACGTGCACAACGGCGACCGCATCCCCGTGAAACTCGAGCAAGGGGACAATCTGCTCGTCATGCTCGTCATGCAAGCTGGCCGATACTGGCTGTTCAACGTAAACTCCGAGTCCTACGAACTCACATCACACCTGCCAGACCTCGCGGAGTAATGGCGCATTATCGCTAGGGAGACCGTATATGAATTCGAGAAAGTTCACCAGACGGACATTCATCATGAGTGGCGCGGGGCTGCTCGCAGGTTGTGCGACAGCCCGGCGTCCGCGCTATGCGTCGCCCAATGAGAAACTCAACATTGCCAGCATCGGCGTGGGCGGCATGGGCGCAGGCGACGTTCGTCGAGTCGCTGATACCGGTGAGAACATCGTGGCGCTGTGCGATGTCGATTGGGAACGCGCCGAGGGTGCGTTCCAAGCGCTGCCGGAAGCCAAGCGCTACAAGGATTACCGCGAGATGCTGGACAAGGAGAAGGACATCGACGCGGTGACCATCTCGACGCCCGACCACACGCACGCACCAGCGGCGTTGATGGCCATGTCTCTTGGCAAACACGTACGTGTCCAAAAACCGATGTCGTGGTCTCTGCCCGAGGCGCGCGCCATGACCAAGGCCGCCCGCAAGTACAAGGTGGCCACGGCCATGGGCAACCAGGGACACGCCGGCGACGGCGTGCGCCAGATCTGCGAGATTCTCTGGTCCGATGCTATCGGGCCCGTGCGGGAAGCCCACATCTGGACCAATCGCTCCGGGTTCTCCAAGAGCATCAATCAACTGCTCCCGGCCGTTCCTGTGCCCGACACCTTGGACTGGAATCTATGGTTGGGGGTTGCGCCCGAGCGGCCCTACAACCCCGGGTATGCACCTGCCTCATGGCGAGGCTGGTGGGACTTCGGCAGCGGAGCCCTTGGCGACATGGCCTGCCACATCATGGACCCCGCCAACTGGGCGCTGCAACTCGGTGCGCCCACCAGCGTCGAATGCACTATGGAGCAGGGCTGCAACCGTCAGAACGCCCCGATGGCTTCGATCGTCAGATACGAATTCCCGGCGCGTCCATTCAAGGAAGACCTGCCTTCCGTCAGGTGGTACGGGAAGACGTTGCCGCCACTCACCGTGTACTGGTATGACGGCACGCAGAATCTGCCGCCGCGCCCCGAAGGCGTCCCCGAAGAAGAGCAACTGGGCGACGACGGCGACGACGGCCCAAACGGATCGTATTTCGTCGGCGACGACGGCATAGCCACCACCGGCTGTTACGGCGGCAAGTCGCGCCTGCTCCCAGCCGAACGCATGCGCGATCTTCTGATGCCGGATGAGGTTATCCCGCGCGTGGAGAGTACCTCGCACCAAGAGTGGATCAATGCGTGTAAGGGCGGTACGCCCGCCGGCGCGAATTTCGACTACGCCGGCCCCTTCACCGAGATCGTCAACCTGGGCAACCTGGCCGTACGTGTGGGTGCGGGCAAAGTGATCGAATGGGACGCCAAACGGATGCAGTCCCCCAACTGCCCCGAGGCCAACCAATTCCTAAGCCGCCAACCCCGCACGGGTTGGTAGACAGCTTATAGAGGGTCTGATATCAAAGGCCCTTGCATCCACGCAAGGGCCCGGAATCCCAGATGCTCCCCTTGTCCTTGCCGAGGACTTCGGCAAGGACAAGGGAACTTGATGTCTCGATTGCTGCGGTCGCGCGGGCAGAGCGCAAAGGAAGGTCACAAGAAGACAAGACGCGAAGAGGCTGCGCTACAAAAGCCCGATCGTATTCATCATCTCCAAGGTCGCCTCAAACGCACGGTTGTGGTGAATCTCTACGCCAAAGACGGCAGTATCTGACATTTCCCAGATGGACTTGCGCTTGCCCAAAGAGCTCAGTCCCGGAGACCAGCCTCGATGGCCTGAAGGAATCTATGGGTGTATTCTTTGTAGCGTTCGCCTTCCTGGTCGCGCATCTGCACGATGACGAGGTCGTTGTCGAAATCGACCTTGAAGATCGCTCCTGAAGATGCGTTGTGGCTCAGGACGTTCATGCCTAAGACCGTCGCATCAGCTGGCACGACGTCGACGAGACCCGCGTCGGTCACCGGCTCAGGCATCCAGACCATGCCCATACCCCAGGAGACATCGACGTCCGGATATATCGTTTTGAGGTCGATGGGTTTGAAGCGCTCCAGCGTTTCGGGTGAGAAGAAGGTGCGATTGCCATAGGACCCGCGATTGAGTAGCAGTTGGCCGATACGGGCCATATCCTCGGAGGTACTGTACCAGAGTCCGGCCAGATCACCGACGCTCGTATGTTTTGCCCCGAGCGGCTCGAGCAGATTCTCGTGCATCACCCGCAACACATTCTTGCCGCCCGCCGCTTCCATGAGTCGCCCCGCAAGGTCGTACCCCATCCCGGTGTACTCCTGGCGTGCGCCGGGGTGGAGATAGCCGAGCCCGTTGGCGATCACGTTGTCGAGGTAGGGATTATACACGCCGTTCCACAGCATATGGCCCGACAGGCCGATGGTGTGGGTAAAACAGTGACGTGCCGTGATGGCCTTCGGCCCTTGCTTCGGGAAATCCGGCAGGAAGTCGCCTATTGCTTGGTCGATATCGACGAGCCCCTGTTCCACGAACTGGGCGAATAAGAGGCCCACGATCTCTTTGCTTGCCGAGGCCGTCCACAGCGGGGTATCCACTTCGACGGGGCCGAATGCCTCGTGCAAAACAATGACACCGCGCCGCGCCACGAGAACCGTAAACGGCCAGTCGCCAACGTTGTCGTACCATTCCTGACACAGCACCCGTATCCCGTCGGCTGCGTCCACCGAAACACCGGCTTCCTCGGGTGTGCCGGCGCGCAACACTGGCGCGGGGGGGGCCGTTGTCGTGCGCGGCAACCCCAACACGGGCTCGCCGCTCTTTCCCTCCAACTGGCGACGCAACGCGAGCTGAAAATCGCCGTCGATCACCATTGGGTCGTGGTTGAAGCTGAGCGGACGCGCTGCCGAGCGGGTCCGCTCGAATCCGGCCAACAGGATAGCGTCAAACTGATCGCCGAAGCCCACTGGACTTCGCGTGTCCTGGAGGGCCATGTCTTCAATGCGCTCGCGCCAGAACCCTTTGTAGTAGGGTTCAACAAAGAACGCCTCGAGCCGGAGATCGACCAGGGGCAACGCTTCAACGTAGGCCTCAAGGGCCGCTCTTGGAAACGTCCAGCCCTTCGGGGTACACCAGAATGTGAGACCACGGCGCACCTGCATGCCCCCGGGTATCGTGCCTTGGACAATCGCCGCGTACCGCCCGGACTTCTTGGCATGGGTTACCGGTGTGAATCGGAACTCGCCGTCCTGGGACTCGTCCCGAAACCAACGTGCTTCGAGGGGAAACGATCCGAACGCCGCCTTGACGACCGCAGGTTTGTCCCAATCCAACACAGGCAACGGTCCTGGCCGGAGAACATGTCCACCACCGTCCGTTCGTACAAGTCGCGCGCCTTGAAACGCCTTCAGTTCTTCAGCCCGTTTCCCTTCGGCCTCGCGTGCTGCCTGACGCGCCGCGCGGCTGTCTTCATCAAATACTTCTACGAGAAACGACCAGGCCGGTCCACCAAAGTCTTCGACCTTAATCAATATCTTATTGAGTCCCTGCTGGGCGTCGAAGGCAATTACCTCGCTGCCGGGATAGCAGGGACGCCCCATCTCGTGATACGAATCCACCTCCTGGGCACCATTGACCCAGACTTTGAGGGAATCATTCGCGCCAATATAGGCGTAGAGTCGCTGGTCTTTCGGCGAATCGATGTAGCAAAATCCATAAGCCACGCGATAGCCAATTTGATATGCAGCGCGAAGATCCACCACGCCCGACCGTTTCGCCACAATGCGCTCAGACGCCGCACGCCGCGTCTCGCCCGATTCATGCTGATACGAAATGACCGTGTCATCGCTTAGCACCGCCTGCGCTTCACCACCTAGGGAAGTCAGGTAGTCGGTCACATAGCCCAGCCGCTGGGTGCCAGCCGGGGCAGAAACTGCTGGCTTCAAATTCGGGAACGGTCCCAAAATAAACCAATCCATCACCCGGCCATCCGCGCGAGGGGGATTCACAGGAGGCGCCGCGTCGCACACCAATGCCATGCCCATTGCCAAAACCGAAATCCAGACCCAACGTGATACCATGCCAACAGTCCTCGTCCTTTTGCCAACACCCATCCATGCTCAGAGGATAGTAGGGGCAAGCCCGATGGACAATCGCTCCCTGTCCGGGGCGTTCTTGGTCACTACCCACAGTCCACGCGTTTGCGATACCATGGGAACTCACGCAAGGCGGTAGCTGATGGGGTTAGCGTAGATCGTGGGGGAAGGACAACGATGGCAAGCATTACAACCATGCAGCGAATTGAGCAAACGACCATTCGGGCGGGGGGGATTGGCGACAACTGGCACATGACGTGGGCGAGGGACGGCAAGCAGTATGTTTCCTTGTGTGACGGCATGGGCTGGCCCGGCATACCCGGATACAATGGGAAGAACTACAACAGTCGAGCCTATTGCATCAATGGTGATCCGCCGGATTTTGCCTTCGAGCATCTGCCGGGCTACCCGGACCTATTGAGTGAGAGATTCCCGAATTCTTCGCGCTACTACAATTTTGGCATCGTGGCTCTTGATGATCTGATCGTCCAGTTCTTGAGCACACCGAATCATCACTTTTCGCTGGACGAACCGCGGTTCGCTGGCGTGAAACTCATCTACTCTCCCGACAGTGGCAAGACGTGGAAGAACCAGGATGGGGCGCCCGTATGCTGGGAGCCGTGGGATGACCGGAACAGTGACAACATGCTCTTCTTCTTTGAGCCAGGCGACGCATTTTCGCTCCTGACCGTTCTGCAGATGGGGAAGAATTACGAGCACAACTCCGACGGGTACGTGTATGTCTATGCGCCCAACGGCAACACCGAAGGGACAATGAACCAATTGGTCCTGTTTCGCGTTCGCAGGGAGCGCGTTCTTCAGCGTGAGGCCTACGAGTTTTTTGCCGAACGCAAGCCTGACGGCTCCGCGACGTGGGTCACGGACATCAATGCGCGCGGGGTGGTCCACACGTTTCCATCCGGTTGGGTCAACACGCAGGTTCACCCCTATGCGTGGCATCCAAGCGTTGTATACAACGCGCCGTTGGGCGTCTACATGATGGCCAATTGGGGCATGGGATGTTCTCCCGACGGCATGTGGTTTGGCAAGCCGAGCTACCTTGGTTTCTGGACGGCTCCTGAGCCTTGGGGGCCATGGACCCAAGTGCATGAGGATGTCCAATGGACCCCGGCGAACGACCTTGGAGCGCGCGCGTATCAGCCGCAGATTGCGCCCAAGTGGATCGCTGAGGACGGGAAATCATTTTGGTTGGTGTGGACGGATTTTCAGGAGAAGGAAGACACACGCCCCTTCTATTCGTTCAATGCTCAGAGGGTGGAGATTGAGACCGCGTAAGATACGGTCTTTCTTTCTACGACAGATTACGCGGTTGTCCAGCACCCTCGTTCGTCATTGCGACTTGGGATTCACTACGCATGAAATTGAAAAAAGAGAGCTTCGCCCTACCATTCGCTATGCCCGCGGCGCTCTCCGTAAAGGCGCTTTCTTAGCCATGAGGATTCAACATGATGATTCGACGACTGTTCAGTTTCGTTTGCATGGCGTGCATGTTGGGGACGGCCATGAGTTTTGCCGCGCAGCCTGAATTGAAGTGGGAGTACGAGGGACTTTCCAAACTGTACCCATCGCCGCTCGTTGCGGACATGGCCCCGGACTCGGGGCTGGAAACAATCATTGTCGACAGCGAGGCGCGCCGCGTTCGCTGTATCGATGCCCGAGGCGTGCAGCTTTGGGAGTACGTCGGCCGTTGGAAGAAACGCCTGACCACCCCTGCCGCTTTGAGCCGAACCGCCCGAGCGGGTGAAACCACGTTGGCCATTGGCAGTCGCGATGGCACCGTAAGTTGCGTGGATGGGGCCAGTGGCGCGGAGCTGTGGCAGCGCGACGTGGGCGTTATCGAGTGGGGCGCGGTGCTGTGGGTCGATCTCACGGGGGACGGACGGGATGAACTCCTTGTTCCAACGAAGGATGCCGGCGTGCACGCTCTGAACAGCCAGGGCCATCCTCTTTGGAGTTACACGGGCGAAAGAGGTGGTAAGCCCCCGCATATCGCGTGTCCCATCGCGGCGGCCGACGTGGACGGCGACGGTGCGCCCGAACTGTTTGTGGCAGACCGTTTTGGTCCCTTGTGTCTGTCCTCCAAGGGCGAACTCCGCTGGAGGAAGACCCTGGACGGCAACTTTGAGAGCGCGGTGATTGTCGCGGATGCGGATATGGACGGACGGGCTGATATCTATTCTCCCGCGGGATCGGACAACGCACTGTACTGTCTGGACGCCCAGACGGGCGCCGTGCGCTGGACCTTCCCCATGTATGGAGGCGCGGGCGTGTACAGCGGCTCGTCCCTCGCGGTAGGTGATATTGATCTCAAGGGCGGCGAAGAAATCGTCGTGGCCGACGGTATGGGCAATGTGTATTGCCTTGCGGCGGACGGTGCGTTGCGCTGGCTCTACAGCCCGGAAAAGCGCGGGAATGCCGGGGCCGTCCTGGGCGACGTGGATGGCGACGGTGCCATCGAAGTGCTCGTAAACAGCGGGGATCATTACGTCTATTGTCTTAGCGGGCAGGGGCGGCTCGAGTGGAAATACGAGACGGGACGCCGCATCCTCTATCCTCCGACCATTGCAGACGTGGACGGGGATGGGTTGACGGACATTCTGGTCTGTGGCAGCGACCACTCGTTGTACTGCCTGACCGTCGGCGGCCGCTACAATCCCGATAGCATCCCCTGGCCCACCCGGTGTTTCGACACCGCCCTGACCGGCTCGTCGTTCCAGACGCGCCGGGTCGAGCCGGTGGGGCCCGTGATGACACAGCGCGACGTGTTTTCCCATGGCGGCTTCGAACTGGCCAAGGTGACGGGACCGCCCGAGAATTATCCCAAGGGAAGCGATGTCTACGAAAGACGGCGTCAACATCCTCGAGGCTGGCAGGCCAGGACATCTGGAGAAAGCCTGTGGCGACGGGATGCCGATACCGTGCTGGAAGGTTCGTTTAGCCTGCGGGTAGCCCCAGGCGATCGGCCTTTCGCCGTAATGTCCGAACCCATCGAAGTCGATGCGGAACTCGACACGCTGTCCACCTCCATCGCCGCCCATACGGCGACCCCCGAAACGCACCGGGTGCACCTTGAATGGATCGGTCCCACCGGCATGCTTCGGACCGACCCGCTACGCGCGGTTTCAAGTGAAAACACCTGGGTTACCTACCGCCTCGAAAAGGTGCGTCCACCCGCAGGCGCCCAATGGTTGACGCTCAACTGCGTCACCGCGCCCAATGCGGACACACCCACTTTCTGGGACGCGGGAACCATGGTCGGCACATTCACCCAACGCCCGGCCATACGGGCACTCGTCAATCAGGTGGGATATGAAGTAGGTGCCCCCAAGCTTTTCACGGTGCAGGGCAACTTTCTTGCCACCCGGGCGGACTTCGCTGTTATCCGGGAGGATGGTACGACGGCCTTTTCCGCTTCCTTGGACCACCGGGGCCGCATCATCGGCCTCCACGACACCGACTGGGGATACGAGTATTGGCGCGGCGATTTCTCTTCGCTCAACACGCCGGGCACGTACAGGATCCGGATTGATTTCGACGGACTCACGGATACGTCCTGGCCCTTCGAGATTGGAGCGAACTTGTTGGCTCAGCGGACCACAGAAGCCGCCTATCGCTTCTTCTACTACCAGCGTTGTGGCATGGCAATCCCCGGATTCCACGACGCGTGCCACCTCGACGACGCTGTCACACCCGACGGGAAACAGCTCGAGCTCTTCGGGGGCTGGCACGACGCCGGGGATTACAACACCTATCACAACGCCCCATACGTCTTGGGTTTGGCAACGGCCTATGGCGTTCAGGAATCCTTCTTCGCCGTTACCGATCGCGACGGCAACGGCCGCAACGATTTCCTCGATGAAATCATCTGGGGTGGGGAACACTCGCGGCGCATGATCGCCCCGGACGGATCCGCTTATGGCCATATCTCGACGGGCTACGGGTTCTGGGGACCTCCCGAACTCGAGACCGACAATATCCCCGGCACCGGAGACGAACGGCCCATCACCGAAGCCTCGGTGGGTTCGGCGGTGCACACCGCCGCCATGGCGCGTATCGCGCGGTACGTGAAGAATCCCGCGCCTTGGGTCGAGGCGGCGAAACGCGGAATGGCCTATGCCATCAAGAATGACCAGCGGGGCCCGCAGCAGTTCAGCGCCGCTGTCGACCTCTTCGCCATGACGCGAGAAGCCGAGTACGGCGACCTGGCCAAGGACCTGTTTCCCGGACCCAACCTCGAGGTGTTCGAGGCCATAATCTTGTACGACACCCTATTCGGCGAAGACCACAGCGCGGCGTTGCGCGATGCTCTCGTCGCGAAAGCCGACGCCATGATTGCCCTCTCCAGCAATCCCTTCGGCGTCTATCCCCGAGGCGGCACGCCCGAGCAGCCCGACTTCTTCAATACCCCCGCCGACGTCTATGGCTGGCATGTAGGCACAAGCAGCCACCTGATGAGGGCGGCCATCACCGTGGCCAAGGCCTATCGCTACAACCCCGATCCGCGCTACTTGGCCTTCATCTACGATCAGTTCAACTGGACCCTCGGAAACAATCCCTATAACATAAGTTTTATGGAAGGCCAAGGAAGCGCGTTTTCGCCCACCTACCATCACCGCTACGCCTTTGCAGGGGTCTCCCGCGGCGCCGTGCCCGGCAGCGTGTGCAACGGAATGACCTGGGCCGGCGTCGGACAAGACCGTCCCTATTTCGACATGAGCGGCGTGGACATTCCGGGCTATGCATCCAACGAATGCTGGCTGCCGCACAACACGGCCTACCTCAACGCCCTGGTGAATCTGCACGTAGCCAAGTGAAGGTTAAAATATAGTATGTAGCAGGTACGATAACCTGTCCCTCCCTGTCCCAACCACGTAGCGGAACTTATCTCTAGTGAGAGAGGGTAATTGTAGGGTGTAAACGGCGGTCGAGAAGTGCGGCGGTGTTGAGGGCGGTTTAGAAGTG
>CAYTDF010000080.1:0-12668 GCA_964436365.1 uncultured bacterium
GTATGGAGCACGCTCACAGCGACGAAATCGCCTGCGTGGACGATCGCATCCGTCCTCGCCAGCTCGGCCAAGACTTCATCCGGGATGGCCTCGTTCTCCAGGGGGATGTGTGTATCGCTGATGACGCCGAGTGTTCTCTGTGTCATGGGGGGTCCGGGTATCTCCTCGACCGGATTGACAGCGGCGAAATAGGTCGAATAGACTAATAGCGCGTCTCTCGATCGTTTCTTTCGCGTAGCGCACACCGTATTCCCTGGTGTTCGGGCCTGCGGCGGCCGGGCGCTCGATAGTTTGCAATCGGAAAGAACTCTTGGAAGAGACTATAAACCATGCCCTTTAGCCCCTCACGATGCAAGTCTCGACCCTCTGCAGAATCCGTCTCTGAAATTCTGCCCGAAAAATCGCGAACGCAAAGTGCTCTCCGCGCCAAACTCTCCGCGCGCCGAACCAGACCGTCTTGTCTGAATCGAGTAGGATGCCTACGAGACGCCATCTCTCTCATGGCTCGGCACCTTCTCTGTCTCACTGTTCTTCTTTGCGCTTCGTATTCTGCCGAAGCCATCAACCTGTTTCCGGCCCCGTGTGGAAATGAGGAAGCGATGGTTATGACCTCCGCCATCCGGACTCCCAACGGCGGCGAAGTTGCGCTCGCGTATCGAGCCCTGACCTGGGGGCCAAAGACCCTGGCGGCGATTCAGAAGCAAGAGACTGAGACCGAGGAGTTCCGGCTCTACTATACGGAGAAGGTTCTGCCGGCGTTGGCGGTCCTGGCGACCAACGTTCTGCTGGAGGGCGACGGATTATCGATTGCGCCTGGGCTCTACCGGATTGGATTCCGGTTGCTTCCAGATGCGAGTTGGGTGCTTGTCGTTTCTACCGACAATCCCGGCCGAGAGCCGATCGAGGCTCCCATTCAGGTTGAAATCCAGGCGATCGAGACTCCGTTTCTTTTTGTCAGTCTCGTTCCGGGGCACGATTCGGAGCATGTCGAACTGGTGATTCTTTACGGGCCGAATTCGGTTAGGATTCCGCTCATGATGAGCGGTGTTCCTTTCGGGTCCGATGTGGTTCGTCGATTGCCGCGAATCGAGACGGGGAATCCGGCCTTGCGCGTGCTGAACCGGGCGGCGGCGGGGATTCTACCCGCCACACAAGCGGTCGAGTCCGATCCGTCGGCCATCTTGGATGCGAAGGATGCGGAGCGGCGTCTTGACGAAGCGGTTCGCGAGAGATGGTTGAAGCGGTCTGCGACGCCAACGCCGCGTCTGCCGAGTTTGAAGGATCGATAATCGGCCTTTGGGCCAGCCGTTTTCAGCTGGCGTGGGGCGAAAGGTGTGAAACTGTGGGTGATGAGCGGAAACGTCCCGGAAATCCTTTTGGAATCCAGTTCTACGAACGCTGGGCACCGTTTTACGACCGCACCATGATGCTGGTTCGGTGGCACAGTGTCTATGAATCCGCCCTGCAAGACCTCGAACCGCCTTGTCGGCTGTTGGATGTCGCTTGTGGAACCGGGACCCTGGTTCGGATGGCGAGGCAGCGCGGATTGGACGCGATCGGTCTCGACTGTTGCCAGGGCATGTTGGCTGCCGCGAAAGGACGGTTCGGCGATCACGGCCCGAATGGACATTTCACAAACAGTTCCGCGTATGTGTTGCCCTTTGCGGACGGGGTATTCGACACGGTCGTCTCGACCGGCGCGATTTCGGGGATGGACGATGCGCCCCAGGCGATACGCGAAATGGTTCGAGTGACCCGAGCCGGGGGCGTTGTCCGTATTATTGACTACTGGTCGCCCAAGGACCCGAACCTGCACGAGCGTGCTTTTGTCTCTGTCGTGAAACGGTTTCGCCGCACGTTTCACCCGGTGGAGTCGCTTTTCGATGAGATGGAGTTAGAATCGAAACAGGTATCGGTTGCTTTTTTCGGTTGTGTTCGAATGGCCGAAGCCGCGATACCGCCGCCCGAATGTTCCGTCGCGGCCAAGTGATTTACGATCGTTTTCGGGCGAGATTCGAGTGCCTCTCGAGTGTTAGGGTCTATCAATCGGGTACAATTACCTGGAGAAAATTGAATGACGAATGCCGTTCGATTTGGGGTCTCGATATCGAGTGATCTCCTTGTGGAGTTTGACGGCCTCATTGCGGAGAAGGGCTACACGAATCGGTCCGAAGCGCTCCGTGACATGATCCGCTCCGAACTCGTCGAGCGGGAGGCGCTTGCGGATGGTGAGGTGGCCGGGACGGTGACGTTGATCTACGACCATCACGTGCGCGAGCTTTCCGACCGGCTGCTCAAGATGGCCCACGACGATCACAGCCTCGTGCTTTCCGCCATGCACGTTCATTTGGATCACGACAACTGTCTGGAGGTCATCGCACTGAAGGGGGAGGGCCGTCGGGTACGGGTTTTCGCGGATCGACTGATTGGGACGCGTGGTGTCAAGCACGGACGCCTCGTGATCACCAGTACTGGGTGCAACCTTCCCGAGTAGAGTGCCTCCAACGGAGTCGTTCAGTCGAGAGGGTGGGTGAAGAATATCTCCAGCGCCTCGCCCCCAAACCAAGGGCCGTACAGACGGTCGAAGCCGATCGGTTCACCGCCGATGTCGATATATTCGATGCCCACGAACGGCACGAAGACGGTGCTGAGCATCCGCCGCAGGTCATCTCGCATATCGACGCTGGTGGGCGCGGCGTCGAACACACGGACCGGTACTCCGTAAACGAGTACCCCGTCCCGCGATTGTCGACGCACCCGGCCGAAGAAGCGTTTCCCGGACGTAATGTGGACCTCGACGATGTTCCCCACCAGGCAATCGTTATCTTGGTTGATCGCATCCATCTTCGAGCCTTTCTTGAACCTTCTCAACGTGGGCGTTCAGCGTTTTCCAACCGGAAAGAATTTCTGCGAGACACTAGACTCTTCGGAGCAGGGTACCAGGACCTTCTCCGCGAAACACGCCCTCAATAGAAACGCCGCCCGGCGTATCGTGCTACCGGACGGCGTCTTGTGATCAGTTGACGAAACCGCAACAACTCACGGGGAGGTCTTAGAAGGACGATTTGAGGGTATCCACCAGGTCCAGAGCTTCCCAGGGCAGACCTTCACGGCCAAAATGCCCGTAGGCGGCGGTCTGTCTGTAGATGGGCTGCCGTAGGTTGAGTCGGCTGATGATCCCGGAAGGTGTCAGGTCGATCTTCTCGAGCACAACCTCGCCCAGTTTCACCTCATCCACTTTCGCGGTTCCAAAGGTGTTGACCGCCACCGAGGTCGGGTCGGCTACGCCGATCGCGTACGAGAGTGCGACTTCCGCGCGATCTGCGAGACCGGCGGCGACGACATTCTTTGCCACGTGGCGGGCGGCGTAGGCGGCGCTACGGTCCACTTTCGAGGGGTCTTTGCCGGAGAATGCGCCACCACCGTGACGCCCCACACCGCCGTATGTATCGACGATGATTTTCCGGCCGGTGAGACCGCAATCGCCCATCGGACCGCCGATGACGAAACGGCCTGTGGGGTTGATGTGGTAGGTCACGTTCGAGGTGTCCAGATCGGTCGGGAGAACCGGTTTCACGACCTTTTCGATCACCTGCTTGCGAATCTCCTCTTGCGTCACGCTATCGGCGTGTTGCGTGGAGACGACGATCGTGTCCAGCGCTACCGGTGCGCCGTTTTCGTACACGACCGAAACTTGGCTCTTCCCGTCGGAGCGCAACCACGGCAAGACATTTTCCTTACGGCACGATGCCAGCTGTTTTGTAAGCCGATGCGCCAAGAGAATCGGATAGGGCATGAACTCCGCCGATTCGTTGCTGGCGTACCCGTACATCATGCCTTGGTCACCGGCGCCCTGTGCGTGCACTTCGCTGTCGTTCACGCCCATCGCGATGTCTGGAGACTGTTTATCCAGCGAGACCACGACTCCGCACGTGTCGCAGTCGAAGCCATAGTCGGCGTTGTCGTACCCGACCTCGCGCACCGTTTCGCGCGCAATCGACGCGACATCGATGGTGGCACTCGTTGTAATCTCTCCGGCAACGACGATCAGACCGGTCGTGATTAGTGTTTCGCAGGCGACTCGCCCTTGGGGATCCTGTTGGTATATGGCGTCCAGAACTGAATCGGATATCTGGTCGGCAATCTTGTCTGGATGTCCTTCCGTCACGGACTCGGACGTTATGAGACGACGCATGATTGGTAGTTACTCCTTGTGATTATTCTCGTTCGAGACCCGGTCTAGGACGGGGCAACTTCGATTTCGGAGGATTCACCGACATTCAGCCGGGTCATCTTGCCCACCACCAACGCATTTTCGCCGATGATGGATTTTTCGAGCGCCGCTCCTTGAACGACGGCGCCTTGGTTGACAATTGTATCCCGCAGCATGCTCCGTTCGATGCAGGAGTTCTCCCCAATCGAGACGAACGGACCCACGATAGAATTCGTGACCTGTGCGGTATCCGCGACATACACCGGGTCGATCACGATACTGCCTTCGAGACGGCGGTGGTAGCTCTTCTCGGTGAGCAGTTGCCGGTTGGTCTCGAGCAGTGTCTCCGCCTTGCCGCAATCGAGCCAGCCATCCACGGGAAGCACCCGCATATCGTGCCCCGCGTCCAGCATCGTCTGCAGAGCGTCCGTCAGCTGAAACTCGCCTTTGGTTCGTTTCTCGTCTTCGATGAGACGATCCAGAGAGGCATAGAGAGGGGCGATGTCGGGCAGATAGTAGATTCCCACGATAGCCAGGTTGCTTGAAGGCTGATCCGGCTTCTCGATCAAACGGACGATACGCCCGTTCCGGGTTTCGGCGATCCCGAACCGGCGGGGGTCCTCGACAGTCTTCACACCGATTAACGCTTCTTTCGATCCCAATGCCGGGGTCAGATCCGCTTTGAAGACGGTATCGCCCAGCACGATCAGCACCGGGCCTTCGCCGACGGCTTCACGGGTTAGAGAAATCGCGTGACCCAGTCCCAAGAGTTCGTGTTGTTCTACGAAACAGACGTCGAAATCATAGTTCCGCTCGATGTATTCGTGGACCATTTCCCCACGATACCCGACCACCATAACCACTTCCGTGACACCCAATGCTACCAATTGGTCCAGGATGTGGCCCACGATCGGTTTCCCCGCGACATGCAGAAGGACCTTGGGCGTGGTGTGCGTGTGGGGCCGAAGACGGGTCCCCTGACCGGCGACGGGAATAATAGCTTTCACAGGTTCCTACTCACTGCCCACAAGAAAGGTGCATCGACTCTTTCAAGAAGTTCTGTCCGTTTGGGGAAGCCGGAAACCTCCTCCCCAAAAGACTGGGGGAGGCTGGGAGGGGGTTGAAAGAGAAACCACCCAGCAGGTTGCATCCTCCAAAAGGAAGAAACTTTCGAGAAACGCTCTAGAGACCAAACGATCAAGATATCAGCCGCCCAAACCACTCACAAGGGCACAAGGGATTGACCGGGTTCCGGCGTTCAGAGCGCACCCAGCGGTTGCACTCCGCCCCCAAAAAAAGAACGGAACGTTCGCCAAGGCGAAGTTCCGGATGAATCAACCTGAAAACCGGTGAACCGAACGTGTCGGCGGATTACGAGGAGAGCTCGGCTTCTTCAATCAAACCCAAGTCGCGCAACTTACGCCAGATATGGGGCAACCGCTCCAGCATCGCCTGGCGCTCTTGATACCGCTTCATCGGAAGCCCGGTCATTCCCGCGACTGCGGCCGACTCGTCGAGGTCTTTGGTCACGCCCGAACCGGCGGAAATGGTGGCCTTGTCTCCGATACGTATGTGACCCACGAGACCCGCCGAATCACCGACGTTCACACCGGCGCCGATTTTACAACTTCCACAAATACCGACTCGGTCGCCCACTTCAGTTGTCTTACCCACGACGGCGTTGTGGCCGATCTGGCTCAGACAGCCGAGTTGGACATTGTCTTCCAGGACCGTCTGGCCCAGAGTCGCACGGTCGATCGTACTCAAACTGCCGATCCTCACGTTGTCGCCGATAACCACATGGCCGACCTGCGGGATCTTATGCGGAAGCCCATCTTCGCCTTTCGCGTAGCCGAAACCGTCCGTTCCTAAAATCACGCCCGGAGAGATCGTGCATCGCGAACCGATCGTCGTGCACTCACGAATCACACTTCGCGTGCCGATACAGGTGCTTGACCCAATCGTCACGTCGCGATCGATAAACGAACCGGCTTCGATAATTGTGTTTTCACCAACAGTCACGCATTTGCCAATGGTCGCATAGGGACCGACAACGACACCCCAACCCAGATTGGCGCTGGGGTCAACCACGGCGGTGATGTGGATCTGAGGGGTCCTTGGTTCTTGTTCGCGGGTTGGCGTAGCTGCTACCGCTGAACCGCCGCCAGCTGCAAGGTACTTTTTCAATCTAATCCCCCTGCTGTGCAAAAACCCAGTAGGCTGCCACACAAAGTTTGGCCGACCCTTTTTCAAGGGAAACCCAAGGCCCGTTTGGCCAACTCAGACCCGGATAAAAAAAACGTAAAGATTCACAAACAACTCTCGGAGTCTAACATAAAGCAAATGAAGCCTTCAAGAGCTATGAGGCAAAAAGACAACAAACTAGACACTTGTGAGGCTATTTTGCCTCACTAGGACCTAACTTGTTTATTATCTATGACTTATCGACAATCGACGCGATTGCCGGGCCCACAAACCCGCCGCGCTCCTGAAGGTAGGCTTCCGCCTCCTCCCGGTTCACTTTCGCAAAGTGCATGACGAGTGCGGTCTTCACTTTCATACCCGCCGCCTCGAGGACTGCTGTACAATCGTCATACTCCAACTCCGTGAGGAGCTGCATGATCCTGTGGGAACGATCCCACAGTTTATTGCACGAGACCGTCAAGTCCACCATCAGGTTTTGATAGACCTTGCCGGTCTGGATCATCGCCGTGGTGGTGATCATATTGAGCACGAGTTTGGTTGCCGTGCCCGCCTTCAGTCGAGTCGATCCGGTAATCGCTTCCGGTCCGACCAACAGAGCAACGGTCACATCCACACCCGGAGCTGTATCCGGGTTGGGGTTGCACGTCAAGAATGCCGTCTTGGCTCCCTGCCGCCTGGCCTCGCCCAGCGCTCCGATAACGTAGGGTGTGGTTGACGAGGCCGCAATGCCCACAAGCACATCCTTCCCACCGATTTCCCGCTCCCAAACCGCCGCCGCGCCATCGTCTGGCGAATCTTCCGCACCCTCCATCGACCGGTGCAACGCTTCGTATCCACCCGCGATGATGCCTTGAACCTGGTCGCGCGGAACGCCGAACGTCGGCGGACATTCGGAAGCGTCGAGGACACCCAACCGCCCGCTCGTTCCAGCCCCAACATAAAAAAGACGCCCCTTGGCGAGAAACGCCGCCACCACCAGCTCGACAACTTTCTCGACTTCATTCAGCGCCCGCCCGACCGCGGCAACCGCTTCACAGTCCTCACGGTGCATCATCTCCAAGGCTTCTCGCACACTGGCTCGATCGATGTGGGTCGTCCGGGGGTTCCGCTGCTCCGTCAGCAGGCCGGCCATCTTTTCGCGCGTGGGTTTCAACGTAGATCCTCCACGATATCTTCCAGCGCCAAACCGGTATCCGGCAGAATGCGAATCGAGCATCCGTATCGATCTTCGATTCGCCGTATGTCTTCGTGGTATTCCTCGGTCAGTTGCGTGGCCACATCCGGGTGAACCGAGAGGTCGATGTCGCCTCCGTTCTCCCGGGCCAGGCGCTCCGCGGTGCGTAAGCCTAGAATGACAACGGTCGAAATGGAGATGACGCGTCCCGAACCCTGGCAGGTGGGACAGGTCGCCGTAATCATTTTCGCAAGGCTGGGATGCAAACGGCGGCGCGTGACCTGCATCAACCCCAGTGGCGTCAGGTCGTAAATCTGGCACCGAGACCGATCCCGGGCCAATGCGCCACGGAATCGCGTCACCAACGCCTCCCGATGTTCCTGCTCGCGCATGTCGATGAAATCAATGACGATAATCCCCCCGATGTCCCGCAACCGCAGTTGTCGGCCGATCTCCACAGCCGCCTCCAGGTTGGCTCGGTACACCGTCTCCTCTAGATCCTGACTCCCCATATAGCGGCCAGTGTTAACGTCGATTGACGTGAATGCTTCCGTGGCTTCGATCACGATATACCCACCGCAAGGAAGCCAGATCCTCCGCGTGAGCAGGCCGGATATCTCTGTCTCCACTCCCCGGTGTACGAAAAGCGGGACCGGACCCTCGTAACGTTGGATGCGGCCGACAATGGACGGGGCCAGGCTGCGTGCAAAACTCTCCGTCTGGTGGAACGTCTCCTCGCTGTCCACCAGTACTTCGGTCACGTCCTCACAGAAAACATCCCGCACCAAGCGGTAAATCAGGCCCCGGTCTTCGTGGATCAGGTGAGGGGCGCGCATCGTCTGGGCCTGTTCTTGAATCCGCTCCCACGTCGCCTTGAGGAGTTCGAAATCGTGCCGGAGGTGTTCGACGTCCGCGTCTTGGGCCACCGTTCGCACGATTGCGCCCATGGGCTCTTCCACAACCCCGCGCACCTTCGCGCGCAGCTCTTCCCGCACCTCCTCCTCCTGGATCTTGCGTGAAACGCCGATGCGATTGGTCGTCGGCAGCAGAACCAGATCCCGACCGGGAAGCGAGATGTTGGTTGTGACCCGGCATCCTTTTCTTCCGATGGGCGCTTTGTAGACCTGAACCAGGATATCCTGACCCTCTTTGATCAGATCCGAGATCACCACGGTTGGACGGTCGTTTTCGGAAAGGACGCTCTCCTCTCCATCCTCGGCCGAGTCGACTTCGAACGCTTCCCGTTCCTCGCTGTCGAAGGGATCGAATCGGCCGATGTCGTCCACGTACAGAAAAGCATTCTTCGGTAGACCGATATCGACGAAGGCCGCCTCCATTCCGGGGACGATGGCCGTGACTCGGCCCTGATAGACATTCCCGATCAGACGGCGGTAGTGATCGCGCTCGATCAGGTATTCGGCCAGACGGCCCTCTTCGACGAGAGCGACACGAACTTCGTGAGCGTCCGAACTAACCAAAATTTCACGTGCGATCATAAGCGACCATCCGTCTGTGGCGTCACCGGTTCTCCGGCTATGGCCGGAGGGCTCTCGGGCATGATCGGAACATACCCTCCAGTGGGGTCCTTAAAGAGCTGCGCGGTGCGTTGAACCGATACCTGGATGGTCTCGCCACCGAGCGTCTCCCGCAACCGGGCCACCAGACGTTTCGAACTGGGCAGGTTTCCTTTCGTCCGGGGAGCCAAGAACGTGCATTGCAGCAGACCGTCTTGGTGGCGCATCTCTTCCAGCTGCGCCGCCGGTTCCGCTTCCCTCATCGCCGCACCGATCTCGTCTATTGTCGGCGGAGTCTGTCCCTCTGGGACCCGGGCTACCAGACGGTACCGGCAGGCCTCGACCCGCGTGGCGACGTTCTTTTCGTCCGCGCTCAGTTCCACCGCCGCGCGAAACCGCACCCCTCGCGGTGAGGACTCGTTGAGAGACGAAACCAGCTTGTCCAATTCGTAGGGCTCGACCGTTTCGACTTCGAGATACTCGTCCAAGCCCTCCACACCCACCGAGAGCGCCGCTCCGTACACCAACTTGGGGTGCGGATGGAAGCCTTGCGTGTAGGCCATCGCCAAACCGGCGCGCCGCAGGATGCCGTCCATAACGATCAGCAGGTCTTGGTGCGACCCGTACGCGACAGCCGCTCGCTTTTCGTACGCCAGCCGATACCGGTACGTCTTTTCCGGTTCCCCGGCCGCCTTCTCCGTCACTTCGGCTGGCTCCTCGACCGCCTCTTCGGCACGGAGGCTCGGCCCCGTGTGGACTGTCGCACCGTGCTCGTCGTCGCACACTCCGCAGACCGAACAGCGTGGATCGCCGCAGTGCGAACTCTTCTTCTCTTCCAGTGTCCGTTCCCACTCCCGCCACAGGTAGGCCCGATCGACGCCGGTCGTAATCGGTTCCCAGGGCAGAAGGTCTTCGCGCTCGTATTCCTGCGACGCGATGCTTTGCATGGAGAGATCGTGCTGGTCGAACGCTTCTTGCCAGATCTTCGGGTTGAAGGACTCCGACCATTCATCGAAGCGAGCGCCCAGCTCATACGCTGTCTCCAGGACATCGGCGATCCGCAGGTCGCCCCGCGCCATGGAGGCTTCCAGACAACTGGGAGTCGTATCGTGCCAGGAAAGCTTGATTTTCGGGTGCCGGATTTCCTTGTGAATCAAACGCATCCGGCGGCGCGCCTCGAGCTCGTCGATTTGGCCGCGCCATTGATACGGAGTGTGCGGTTTGGGCGAGAGCGTTCCCACGCTCACGTTGACGTGTCCGCGTTTCCAGCCCATCGCGTCTAGGTGCGCACGAATACGTTTGCATAAGAGCGCGATGCCGATCACATCCTCATCGGTCTCTGTGGGCAGGCCGATCATGAAATAGAGTTTGACCGTCTTCCATCTCTTGTTGAACGTCTTGCCGATCGTCTCCAGGATCGTCTCGTCCAGAATCGGCTTGTTGATCGCCCGCCGCAGCCGCTCCGTGCCCGCCTCGGGTGCGAATGTGAATCCGCCGCCCCGGACCCGTTCCAATGCGCGTGGTATCCTCTCCGAAAACCCGTCCAGGCGTAGCGAGGGCAGCGCGATGGAGACGCGATTCTTCACATGCTCGTCGATCGTGCGCTCCGCCAACGTCTCAATCTCCGTATAGTCTCCGCACGAGAGTGACATCAGCGTCACCTCGTCGTGGCCCGTCGCTTTGAGTCCTTGCGCGGTCTGTTCCAGGACCTGGTCCACATTCCGTTCCCGCACCGGCCGGTCGGTGAAGCCCGCCTCGCAAAACCGGCACCCGCGCGCGCAGCCACGCATAATCTCCACCGCGATACGTTGATGCACCCAACGCCCATTCGGCGCGATCTGTTCGGTGGGGTAGAAACTCGTTTCGAAATCGACGGTTCGTTTCCGCACCACGGCCGGAATCTCCGGCTCGATGGGATCGCCGAAACAGAGATATCCGAGGCGGTTGGCCGTTTGCGTATAGAACCGTGGAACGAACAGACCCGGCACGCGGGCCAGTTCCGAGAGCAGTCTGGCACGCGGTGTGCCTTCTTCTTTCGCTCGTGCGGCCGCTTCGCAGATTTCGAGAATCACATCTTCGCCCTCGCCGATCGCAAAAACGTCGACGAACGGGGCCACGGGGGCGGGGTTATACGTGCACGGTCCCCCCGCGACGACCAACGGGTGATTTTCGTCGCGCATTTCGCTTCGTAGTGGCATCCCCGCAAGATCCAGAAGAGCCAGAAAATTCGTATACACCAGCTCGTGTTGGAACGTCACCCCGAGGATGTCCATCTCTTTCACGGGCCGGTCGGATTCCAGGGTCCGCAGCGGCTCGTTTCGAGCGCGCAGCAACGCTTCCATATCCGGCCAGGGGGAGAAAACGCGTTCGCAGGCGATATCGGCTTGCCGGTTGAGCAGACCGTAGAAAATCTGCAAGCCCAGGTAGGACATGCCCACTTCGTAGACATCCGGGAACGCGAGCGCCACACGCAGTCGCGCCTCATCTTTCACCACCGAACCGTACTCGCCTCCGGTATACCGGCTCGGTTTCTGGACCGATGTCAAGTTGAGGCGTCCCCCGTAGGGGCCGTTGTTTGGGGTATCGCTCATGGGTCTTTTCGTCTGTTTCGTGAATTTGGGGTCCGGCGCGATCAGCGGAGGATACCGATCAGCACGTCACCGACGATCCGAACCAGGAAGATAAGCGCGATCGGCGAGAGATCGAGTCCGCCCATGACCAAGAAGGGAAACGTTTTTCGAAGTCCTTCCATGGGAGGGTCGGTCACTTCGCGAATAAACTGGACGATCGGGTTCCTCATATTCGGTTGCACGAAGGAGAGAATGCACCGGACGATGACGATCAGGATGTAGATCTGGATCAGATTGCTTATTATTCTTGCTACAACGTCCACAGCAAAACCTCTGAATCTTCTGAGTGCGTCGGTCTTCGGATGGCGTGGAATAGACCGAATACTGTCAGGGTATGAGCCACTTCCCGGTGATTCAAGACACCTTCACCCGCGATGGAGTCGGCGAGGCCGGAGTTTCTCAACCGAATACAGGATTTGGGATGGACACCAGATCTTCTCTGCGGTCTCTTTCGGCGCTATAGACTAACGTTCACAGACAATCGACTATTATTCATAGATGAACCGGTACTTGCTTATCACCATCTGAAAGTGACAATTCATGTTTTTTTGGCGACGTAAGAAGAACGAAGACCCTCTTGTCGAGCTGCCCGCCCTCGAGGCCGCACCCGTCACCGAGGCCGATGAAGGCGAGAAAACCCCCGCGCCCGACCCAGACCCCGCTCCCCCAGAGGGGGAGCCCCAACCTCCAGCGCCCCAGTCCCCCGCGGAGCCTGCCCCAGCCGCCGGTTCCGAACCGGGACCCGCTCTGACTAGCGAGGAGCCCGAAGAGGCCGCAGAGCCCCCAACTGCTGAAACCTCAACGGAGCGCAAAGGTCTCTTCCGCAAGTTTGTGGATCGCATCAGGGTCACCGGCGACGACGAAACTCCCGAGCCTGAGCCCGAACCTGAGCCCGAGCCAGAGCCCGAACCAGAACCAGAGCCCGAGCCCGA
>CAYTDF010000081.1:0-12618 GCA_964436365.1 uncultured bacterium
AGAATCGCGTCGAGCAAATTCTTGCCGCGAAACTCCGTCCGCGCCAGCAGATAGCCGATCGGAACCGCCACCCACAGCGACAGAATCGTCGTCAGAGTGCACGAGACCAAACTCAGTTTCACAGCGAACCGGATATACCGGCTCTGGAACGGCGCCAGAAGGTGGCTGGGGGTGGTAAATGTGGCGTCCGCCAAAAGCATGGCCACAATCATAAAGATATAGAAACCGCCGATCGTCCACATCACGATATAGAACGGCCGGTCTGAGCGGTCCCGTGTCTCGTCAAATCCGTTTATGGCGGGTGATGCCGGGTTCACTCTGCAACCCAATCGAATCCCATTTTTTCGAACGTCTCTTGCGATTCGGCGGAGAGTATCTTGGTTAGCAATCGCTCCAGGAGATAGTGGTGATCGGTCTTTTTGGAGACCGTGTAGGGCTGAATCGCGAGGGCTTTCGGATGCGGGATGGGTACCACATCCAAGCGGTCGCGCACAAACGCGCAGTTGGCCTCATAAACGATGGCCACATCCAACGCCCCCGTGCTCGTCTGGTTGACTAGCATATCCGCCGTCGGCGTCTGGACTCTCACATTCGTCATCACCGCGTCCAAAACACCCGCTTCCACAAAGAGATTGTGAGTCAGTGCGCCCAGCGCGCTCTGCTCCGGGTTGGTCATCCCCACACGCAGCCCTTCGGCGGTAAGGTCCTCTAAATCCGCAATCCCTTTCGGATTCCCTTTAGGGAGCAAGAAGACCATCGCCGTCTTGGAGACATCGATTCGGTCCAAAAACATATCGGCCACCTGGTCGACAAAGGAGACGTCGCAAGCAAAGTAGGCGTCGGGTTTCTCACCGGCTTTCATCTGCGAAACCAGAATCCCGCACCCGTTATACACCCGGGTCACCTTCACACCTTCGCGTTGTTCGAAAGCGTCGATACTATCCTCGACCGCCAGACGGTTCACCCCGCCGCTGAACAGGGTCACTTCCGGGACATCCATCCAGACATCCCCCTGCACCGGCCGGTAGCCGCGCCTGGCAAACGCCTTCAAGCCCCGGTCCCGCGCGCCGAGATAGCGCGCGAAATGCAACGCCGCCGCCGGTTGTTCGCACGACGTAAGAACCCCAATTGTGATCTTCTGTTCGCCTTCAGAGAATTCCGGACAGTGAACCGGCTCCATCTCAGGGTACTGCTCGCAGACCGCGTCCCAGATCAGTCCCGCATCGGCCGCGCCGATCTTGATGTCGTTTGCTAGGTCCATCACCGTCGGTTTCAGGACGCTCGCCTTCTCGAAGATCGCCTCCCAATCTCCCGAGGCTTGCAGCAGTTTGCGGGTGATCTTGCCGATCGACGCCGCATCCGGGTTGCACAACGCGACACGGACATCGTCGCGCTTCAGGTCCGCGATGGTCGCAATCCCCTTCGGATTCCCTTTCGGCACCGCGATCACCGGCAGCATCGAAGCCAACGGGATCGCCTCTTCCACAAGCCCCCACTCCCGCGCCGTCTCGATATAGCCCGCGTCGGCGGCCAGGAACAGATCGCCCGCCGTCGTCACACGCAGCGTGCTCAGGAGCGCCCCCGAGCCCCCGGGGTTCACCTGGATCGGGCGGCCGTAGGCCTGCTCGTACTCCTTGATAACCTCTTCAACCGGCGGGGTGACTCCCGCCGCGCAATACAGCATGATCGGCGCGCCCTCGGGGCCCACCGGCGACCGTTGCGGTTCCCACATCAAGAGCACGGTCAACAGAATCACCGCGACCGCGGACGCGAGGGTGATATTTCGGGCGGCATGCATACAGAAACTCCTTGCCGGTCTTGGGGCGCACCGGTGTTGGGGCGGGACAGAAATGCAGCGATAGAATCCCGATCCCCCTACGCCGTGAGGCTCTCCGTGAAATTACCGAGTCCAGCCGGTCCCCATAAGGGTGCTTCGACGGGGATTTCACCGGCAAGAATAGGCGGACCTGCCTTTCGCGGGACCCAGGGCCTACAATCTCAGGACGGCTCAGTCGCCTAGAATCGGAGAAAGTCATTCAATGCCCAGCCAAGACCGCCGAACGCTCTTCGTCTTCCTGCACATCGCCCTCTGTTGCCTGCTCGGCAACGCTCTGGCCGCGGAACCGGCGAAAAACACCGTCCCATTCATCTACACCACCGACCTCTACCACCCCCATGACGATCCCGACGATCACTTCGACCTAGCCACGCTCTTCGCCATCCCCGAGTTCGATCTCCGCGCCATCGTCATCGACCGGGGGCCGCGCGGAGCCGAACGGCCCGCCACGCTGGCCATCGAACAGATGATCGCCATCACTGGGCGCGACGTTCCTTTCGCCAACGGGCTCACCCAGAACCTGCTCTCCCCCACCGACCGCGCCGTCCCCACTGACCGTACCGATAGTCAGACGCCTGACGACCAAGACGGAGTAGCGTTGATTCTCGACACGCTCCGGTTCTCCGAACGGCCGGTTACGATCTTCACCACTGGTAGCCTGCGTGACGTTGCCGCCGCTTATAACCGCGAACCCGATCTCTTCCACAGCAAACTCGCGCGGCTCTACATCAACGCCGGGCACTGTGCGGGCGGGAGGGAATGGAATGTCGATCTCGACCGGCACGCTTTTTTCCGCATTTTGGCCGCACCGCTACCGATTTATTGGATGCCCTGTTTCGGCGAAGACGGGTACGGGACCTTTTGGCGGTTCGAGCATCGTGAGGTTCTCGATTCCGCGCCGCTCGCGATCCAGAACTTCATCCTCTACGCGTTACAGAAAGAGTCCCCGCAGGCGCTCGATCCCATCACCGCGCTGAAGCGAATCGTACCGCCCGGCGTTAAGAAGACCGTCTGGCCACAGAAGCGCAATATGTGGTGTACCGGTGGATTTCTACACGCCGCAAACCGGCCGAACGAAACCTTCACTTTTGAGAAGATGCCTGTCTGGTTGGATGTCGCCGCCGGGAGAACGCCTTTCGCAACCGAAACCGTAAGCGTCTCCCTCTACACGTTCCACCACGGAGACCAGAACACCTACACCCACTCCATGACAGAATCCCTAAGGACGCTCCTCCGAACTCTCGGCAAATAGCCCGACGCAACCGGAACTGTGAGGGAGGAGCAGGAAGGCGTGTCGCGGAGCTTACGTAATCGCGGGCGGCACTGGCTCCCCGTGCTCCCGCAAACTCTCGATATAGCCTTGCATGGCGTCTTTGATATTCTCGACCGCCTCAGAGCGAGTCTTGCCTTGGGAGATACAACCGGGCAGCGATGGTGCCTCGGCCACAAACATACCGTCTTCACCTTGTTCGACAAGCACTCGATAACGCATGAAGTTCACCTCCTACAGGCAATCCGCGCCTACACTGATAGTCTGCACGCTCAAGCTCTCCGTGTCGAGACCCGTTCACTCCCGACTCGAGCAATTCCCCAACAGGTCCCGATAGACAAACCCGAAGCTATCGAGCCCGTTACTAGCGTTGTAGTAACAGACCGGCCACAGCAGCGACGCGGTATCGTTCGGGTCTTGCGTCGGAAACCGATGATGCACCCACGCGTGCAGGTCCGGGCGCTCGACACTGCCGTAGGGCAGGTCCCAGTAATGCGGAATCAGGTCCACGCGCGTAGTGGGCCACGGTGCGGCGAAGGCGATATTATGCACCGGCAGACGCAGCCCGCGCGCACCGATCCGGAAGGTCAGATAGATGCTGTTGAAGCTAGTCGGCGCGAAATACCCCGTCCCCCCGGTCAGGTCCACTTCGGGGATCGCCTGGAGGTACCCGGTCGCTTGCAGGTGACGGCAGATTCGTTCGAACTCATCCGAATGCAAGCGCGTCACCGTCGGCTGCGAGTCTCCCACCCCGTAGGTGCCGTCGGTCTCCAAATCCTCGATGGGTACGTCGTTGTATTCCCACAGATACCCGTCGGAATCCGCCATATACCCGCGCAACGCATCCAGCACCAGCGCGAAATCAGACTGGAACCGCGCCTCTGTACGTATTTTAGCGTACCAATCGAAAGCGTAGCACCCACCGGAAAGAACCACTCCAGCCAAAACCCGCCACACGCCCACCCGCCGCACAGAACCGGTCATGGTTCACTGAATTCCCTTCTCACCTCGTACGCCGAACAATGACGACCGCGATTTCGATACCAGCATACACCCAAAAACCACACCTCCATAACCATCATAAAATCAATATCTTAAATCTCAATTAACACCTCCTCACACCCAGAACTGGGACATTTTTTCGCAATAACTTGTTGACACTTCGTGGATATTGTCATAGTATACCTATGACAGTGAGGCAAACGAACCATGTTCATCACAATCGATCTCAACAATCCGACGCCGACCTATCTCCAGATCGCGGAGGCGGTCCGCCGCGCCATGGCCACCGGCTCGCTACAGGCTGGCGACCGGCTCCCGACCATCCGGGAGGCCGCGGTTCAAGCCCGCGTAAACCGAAACACCGTCAGCCGCGCGTACCTGGAGTTGGAGCATCAAAACCTGGTGCGCGCCCGTCAGGGCTCGGGCTACTACGTCACCGACAACGGACCCGGGCTGGACCTGGAAGAACGTCTGCGCGGGCTCGAAAAGCGGGCGCACGAGCTGGTACAGGAGGCGCGGCTGTCGCAGACCGACACCGAAGCGCTCATCCAAATCGTTCGCCGTTGCGCGAAGGAGTTCGAGAATCGGACAGAGTCATCGGGAGAAGAATCATGACCGAATGGGCCATCACAACCGACAAACTTGGACGCCGGTTCGGGCGCAAGTGGGCGGTTAAGGATATGGATTTGAAGATCGCAACCGGATCCGTTTTCGGGCTGCTGGGTCCGAATGGGTCCGGAAAATCGACCACCATCAACATGCTGATGGGGCTGCTCCCCGCCACCGAGGGCAAGAGTTCCATGTTGGGGATCAACCCCGCTGTCGACGATGTCGCCGTACGCAGACGCGTCGGCTACGTCGCCGAGCATCATGGCTTCTACGAATGGATGACCGTCGACGAAACCATCGACCTGGTCGCGCCCTATCACACCGGCTGGGACGCCAAGGTCTGCCGCGAGTTACAGGACGAGTTCGATCTCGATGGCGACACGCGTATCAAAGCGCTTTCCAAGGGCATGCGCGCCAAGTTGGCCTTGCTGCTGGCGCTCTCCTTCGATCCCGAGATGCTGGTTCTAGATGAGCCCACCGGCGGTCTAGACCCGGCCGCACGGCGCGGATTCATCGAAACCATTCTGGGGCGTTATCAAGAGGCGGGCAAAACCATCTTCGTCTCCTCGCATCTCCTCAACGAGTTCGCCGGTCTGCTCGATCGAGTCGCCTTCATGCGCAATGGGAAACTGGAGACAGTCACCCAACTCGATGACTTGCACGCCCGCATGAAACGCGTCCGGCTCGTCTTCGAGGGGAGTCCGCCGGAGAACCTCTTGATCCCCGGCGCGCGGTCGGTCAAATCCAACGGGCGCGAGGCGGCCATCGTGATGGACTGCTTCGATCCCGCGACCAGCCCCGAGGCGTTCCGCAACACCGGCGCGACGGACGTCACCGTCGAGGAGTTGACCCTCGAAGACATCTTTGTGGAGTTGGTGGGATCATGAAATCATCGCCACCCGCATACGCAACCGTCACAGCGCATCTCCGAGATCGGTTCCCCGAGCACCCGATCTTCAGGAAGGACCTCATCCTGCTCGGCAAAGCGCTCCTCAGCATCCTCGCGCTCCAGGTCTTCCTCATCATGGCGTTCCAGTTGATCATCTATTTCACAAGCGGACGGATGCTCCCATTACTGAACATGGCAGGTGCTTTCGGCAACATCCAACTCGTCTTCAGCCCACTCTTCGCCTTGGCCGCCGCCGGTTACTGCTTCGCGGAAGAAAAGGCTCAGGGCACAGACATCTTCCTCAGGCGTCTCCCGATCTCACGCAAACGTGTCTGCGGCGAAAAACTCGCCGCCGGGTTCACCAGTCTCGCGGCGCTCTTCATCTTCCAGTGGCTCTTTCATCTCATTTCGACGATATTCAGTGTGCCGATATGGGCCGAGGGGGAGGGCGTCGGGTTCGTGATTCTCGCAATCACGCTTGTCTCTTACCTGGTCGGTCTGCCAATCTCATTCTACGTCAAACAGACACTCGCGGTCATCCTGCTCGGCGCGGGGCTCCAATTGGTCGTCTCCACACTCGTCGTGACCGTCGCTCGTGGAACGAACTATCGCACGTCGACGCTCTTCTGGATTGTGCTCCTCGCCGTCATCCCCATACTCTTCGGACTCTTCAGTGAAAGGCTACGCGGCGGCCGATGGCTCTCCCATACCCGCATGGCCCGCACTCCGTTCGGCGCGCTGATCTGGAAGAGCGTGCGCGAGAACATCGTCGTCTATCTGCTCGCGGCGCTGGCGACCGCAATCTGCATTCTACCGACACCGGATAGCTGGATCATGGGCGTATCCATCGCCGCAGGCGTGATCCTCGCGGTTCTGGGAATCAATACTTATTCTCCGCTGGAGAAAGAGGGCACGCTCTGCATGCTCTATCATCACCCCATCCCCCGCAAGAACGTCTTCCTCGCCAAGGTTGCACCCAATCTCCTCTGTGCCCTGGCTCTCTCCGCCGCTCTCGCCTTCTCGATCCAACTGGCGTCCTCGCAGTCTCACTATCGCACACACCTGATCGAGTACGTGTTTGAGTACGGGGCACCGGACGTTCTTCCGTCGCTGACCGTATTAACTCTCATTTGCGGGGTCATTCTGTCGCTCGTCTTCCGCCGCCCGCACTACGTTCTCGTCACTGGGGCATTCGCCGCTCTTCTCTTCTTCTGCTACAACATGCAAGTACCCGACGGGCGTGCGCACGGTTACCTCCCGTTCACACCGCTCGCACTCGGCGGCCTGATGTTTTATGCCTGCGGCGTCCTGATGACGCTCTCATTCAAACGCCCGATTTACGCCTTGATCACCACCGGGGGTGCGATCTCGTTCGCCTACATCGTCATCGTTTATCTGATCGAGCCCGCGGCGTGGCTCGGTGGCCAGCTCCGAAATCGTCACGCATACCCGTCGGAGTCGCTTAAAGACGTTCTCGGCCCAATCCTACTTTGGCCATCACTGATCCTGTTCGTCGGCTTGCTCGCCTCCGCCTGGCGCACCGCCACCGACCGCGCGGCGCTGACCGGAACCGAATACATCCGGCCGCTCTACGGCATCCGGCTCTTCGGTTTCACTCTCGCCATCACCGTCGTTCTCACCACCACCGGCTGGGGCGACCTCTTCTATCTGCTCACGAAGTTAGACTTGGGTCTTGGGTAAGGGGGGAAGATCATGCACGTCTACACCAAACGTTTAATGGAAATCACGATCGCGCTGGTCGCGGTCATCGTATTCAGCGGCATGCACCGCACAACGGAGCGTGAAAACGCCCGTTTGGCTGCGAAAGCGCAGATCGCCGAAGCCTTCAACACCGCCCTCTGGGAACGCTACGGTCCGGGCAACATTCAGCCCTACATAGACCTCTTCCCTTCTCCCGAAATGACGCAGCAAGGGGACAGTGGCTCCGTCTCTGAGATACAGAAAAGGAAACTCGTCTCCGTCTGGGGCATGGTGGCCTTGGCAGAGAGTTCGGGCTGTCCCTACGGGCTCATCCCCGTCTCCGAAACGCCGGACTGGTTCCAGGAGAAAATCCTGAGCGTCGGGGAACTTGCCGAAACACTTGAGAAGGCGCTCGAAGCCGGTCCCGTGCTCATTCCGCCCCAGAGTCCCGCGTTCACCCAGACCCTCTACCTCGACACGGGCGAGTTGAACGAGGCGAGGCTCTCGCGAGTCGCACAAGGCCTGCAGATCCTCGCCCGGAAGGAGTGGGCGGAGGGGGCCCATAAGAAAGCCATCCAATACCTGTCGGACATGATCCGGCTCGCGGATGCGCTCGCCCCCCGGCTCGCCTCGCATTCGCAGAGCATTCGTCTTCTCATTTACTCGAATGCCTTACGGGGTTTCGATGCGCTGACCTGGACCAATCCCGATCCAGAACAGAACCGGCTCATCCTCAAGGCGCTCGAGCGAATCCGTCCGCAGGACTGGACCGGCCCGCCGCACATGGATGCCCTCATCGTCAGCGGGTACGCCGCACCGGAAACGACATTGTTGCGCGGGGGCGCGGACGCTTGGGTGACCGCCAGACTGCAACTGGCGTACGACCCCGGCAAGAACTACAGAACGAACCCGGATGTCCAGGAGGTGTATCGAGGCTGCGGCTTCCTGCCCGGCAAACCGCTGACGCGAGCCGGCGTCCTGAAGCACGTCATGGAATGGACCACAGTCCCGGCCATGAAGCGCCGCGCGAAGAGAATTCCGGCCTCGTTCTTCGAAGAGGACCCGCTTCTTTCAGCCCAGGCAGCGCGAGCGCTGCCCCGTCTAGCGTATCTAGCCTCCCGGCTCTACGAACCGTACAGGCAGGACCCCATCGAGGGCAGGATCGATTCCGCCCGCGCGCACGCCTACGCCTTGCTAGCCACCTACCGCGCCCGCTGCTGGCGCGACGAGCACAACCGCTGGCCGAACAGCGAAGAGTTCGCCCAACTCGTCCCCCAGGGCGCAAACCTGCAATGGATGGAGATCGCCCCCACGGAGGTCACTCCAGCCTTCAAGCAGATGCACGAAGCGGACAAGTATCGACACCACTACACAACAACCGACATCAACAGATTCATCGCGAACGACCACAACGGTTTCGAGTTTGCTTACAGGTACATATCGGAAGACACTCCAGACATCAAACAAACAGACGAAGAGGCCATGTATCAACTCACCGAGATGAACCAACTCATCGCGAACGGCCTCTTCCGTATCGGACTTGCTCAAAGCTACATAAGAGAACTCACAAACCCAGACGATCCGTCTGTCGTCTATGTGAATGTCGGGCTCCGCGACTGGGGGCAGCGCATCCCCACAGAGAACCGGAAAGGACTGGTTCCCCAGCATCGCGAGATGGTCAGCTGGATCAAGGCCGTGCTCGAAGCCAACACCGCTCTGGTGGAGAAGGTTGTCCCCATCGCCGTCTACGTTTCGGGATACCCGCATCCAGATGAAATGGGAGATGTTGTTTTTGACAGCGGAACTCCACTTGAGCCTGCCCCCCCGACCCACCGTGTAGTGGAATCGCTGGGCAGGGCGGATATACTGGAAGTCCACCTACGTGTACCGCAACGTTGTTACTACATGCTCCGCTCCCCGCTCCCGGGTCAAGACAAAGTGCCCCGCACGGAAGATCAACCACTCTCGTTCGGATACCCCGGCCACAGCTATTCCAGGGATATCAACGGCCCGTTTCGCATACCTCGCTACGCACAGCATATCAATGACATCAACAACATCCGCGAATCCGACATCGTCCAACTCACCGGCTGGGATTGAACCTATCCATCGCTCCCATTCCGCTCGGGCACGGGTATCCCGGCAAACTCCTAGGCTAATTTCTGCACGAAATCCCCGCGTTTCCCATTCCTTTCAATTGGATGCTATACTTGGGGTTGCGCCGAGACATCCGGCGCAACCTTACTTCTGGAGGAGTGGACGATAGAACGCGAACGTAGTCAAGGAACTCTTCCGGCGATTACCGCCAACGGGATGGTCGCCAGCAGCCAACCGCTCGCCGTCGAGGTGGGTCTAGATGTCCTAAAATTCGGCGGTAATGCGATCGATGCAGCCGTAACCGTCGATGCCATGCTCGGCCTGGTCGAACCGATGAGCTGCGGGATGGGCGGAGACCTGTTCGCTATCGTCTGGGATGCCAAGAGCCAAAAACTGCACGGGCTCAACGCCAGCGGCCGTTCGCCTTATCGCGCCACCATCGACTGGTTCCACAAGAACGGACACCAAAGTATCCCCGGCCGGGGACCGCTGGCCTGGTCCGTTCCCGGTTGTGTCGACGGCTGGGACCGGCTGCTAAAGCGTCTCGGCACACGTTCGCTG
This sequence comes from uncultured bacterium, assembly GCA_964436365.1. Classification (GTDB taxonomy): domain Bacteria; phylum Hinthialibacterota; class Hinthialibacteria; order Hinthialibacterales; genus CAYTDF01. The sequence continues at coordinate 9,967 of CAYTDF010000081.1, forward strand.
GCCGAGGTTCTCGAGCCCTGCATTCATCACGCGGAAAACGGTTTTCCGGTCTCGCCGCTCATCGCCTCCTATTGGCAGGGCGCGCTGAGATTGCCCGACAAAGACGCGCTCGATACGTATGCGCCCGATGGCAAGGTCCCCAAGGTCGGCGAGCTGTTCAAGAACCCACGGATAGCGCAGACCTACCGCACGCTCGCCAAGGAGGGCCGCGACGCGTTCTATTACGGCGATCTCGCCAAAAAGATCGTCGCCGCCTCCGAGGCCAAGGGCGGGCTTTTCATTCTGCAAGATATGGAGGACCACACCTCCAACTGGGTCGATCCCGTCTCCACCGACTATCGCGGCCACACCGTCTGGGAGTTGCCACCCAACGGCCAGGGCATCGCCACCCTGGAGATTCTCAACATCCTCGAAGGTTTCGACCTCAGCGCGCTGGGGCACAACTCGGTGCAGCATCTCCATCGTTTCGTCGAAGCCAAGAAGTTGGCGTATGAGGACCGCGCCGTCTATTACGCCGACATGGCCTTCAACGAGTTGCCGATTCAGGCGCTTATTTCCAAACCGTTCGCCGACAAGCAGCGCGCGCGCATCGATCCCGGCAAGGCCGCCCGGCAGTTCGAGCCCGGCAATCCGGCCTGGGGCCAGTCCGACACGGTCTACCTCACCGTTGTCGACAAGGACCGCAACGCGGTTTCGTTGATCCAGAGTATTTATGCCGGTTTCGGTTCGGCGGTCGCGCCCGGCGATCTCGGCTTCAACATGCAAAACCGAGGCGCGCTCTTCGCGTTGGATGAAGAGCATCTCAACCGCCTCCAGCCACACAAGCGTCCCTTCCACACCATCATTCCGGCCATGGTCACCAAAGATGGCAAACCGTGGTTCAGTTATGGGGTGATGGGTGGCGACATGCAGCCGCAGGGTCAGGTGCAGGTACTTTGTAACATGCTCGACTTCGGCATGAATGTGCAAGAGGCCGGGGTCGTGCCTCGCTGTCGTCACAACGGCTCTTCGCGGCCCACGGGCAGCATCATGGCCGATGGCGGCAAAGTTCATTTGGAAGAAGGCATCCCTTCGGAGGTGAGCGATGGGATCGCGGCGCTGGGGCACACTCTTGCCGGTCCCAACACCAGTTACGGTGGCTACCAGGGCATCCGCATCGACTTCGAGACCGGCCTACTCTATGGCGGTTCCGAACCCCGCAAAGACGGCATGGCCCTCGGCTACTGAGGTCCCCTGTCCCTGCCCAGCCGAGAGCGTCTCTGCGCACGCAGCCGCGTACCCGAGCACCGCGCCCGTTCGTTACCTTATGTGGCCTATATTCCCGGACCCACGGTATCACCGGGTTAGAGCGTCTCTCGAAAGTTTTTCCCCATAGCGCGCACGAAGTGCCCGCGAAAGTCGCGCGTTTAGCGTTTTTCAATCGGAAATAACTTTTGGGAGATACTATGATATCTGCATCGAGGAGGCTTCCATGAAACGCACGGTTGCTCTGTCTATCGCTCTGAGTGTGATGGCGTGTACTACGGCCGGACACCGCTCCGCTGAACGAATTGCCGCCACACAGTTTCTCGACACGATCGAAAAGCCAACCCGGCTCCTGACGCAAGCCGGGGAAGCCTCCTGGTCCCCGGATGGCACAGAGATCGCTTTCGCGCGAATGGTGAACAATGACGATGGCGCTGGCGGCATCCACGTGCTGACTTTGGGGTCGCCGCTACCGATCCGGCAGATCGTAGCCGAGGGAAAAGACCCGGCATGGTCGCCCAACGGCGAATGGATCGCGTACGTTCGTGAAGGCTACAACCAGATATTGGAGACGGTCTGGTTGGTGCGAACCGATGGTGAAGGTGAACCGCAGTTCCTTGCCGAAGGGGGATATCCACAATGGATGCCGAAGGGCCGAGGCCAAGACGTTGTCTATCACTCGCGCCACGACAGAGTCATGTACTCGATCGATCTAGCGGAGCGGCCTTGGACCCCAGAAAAGTTTGTGGACATGCCCTACCCCTATCCATCGCTCTCAGCGAATGGAGAAAAGGTCGCGTACTTGCAACCGGAAGGATTATCTGTCACCTCGATCGATGGCAGCGGCGCGCAGCTTCAGCCCGGCAGGTATCCCGGCTTTTTGGCACGCTGGTCGCCCGATGGCAAGAAGATCGCTTACGGCGGTTTCTTAGGTGCGGATATCGGGCTGCGTATTCTTGACTCCACTTTAGCGGGGGACCCTTTGGTCCTCGTGCCGGGCAGATGGAGTCGGCCCTCCTGGTCGCCCGACGGTCGGTTTCTGCTCTATGACTCCGTCTGGCCGCCGCTTGAGGTCTGGATTCTCAACGTCGAGAAAGCCGAGGCGCAGAGTTCCGAGCCTCGCGACACAAAGCCGGGTAAGCACACAGCCTTGGGCGCGAGACCACCGAGAGCCGCCCCCGCCTGTGCAAAACATAGTCTTATTCAACTTGGGGTATTACAGGCAAGAGATAATGAAACCGAAGATTTTGAAAACCGAAAAGGAATACGATGCCGCCCGGGCCCGGCTGGCTGAAATTTTCGATGCGGAACCGGGAACTCCGGAGGGCGAGGAGGCCGAGCTCTGGGCCGTGCTCATTGAGAAGTACGAAGAAGTACACTACCCGATCGACATGCCGGACCCGATCG
>CAYTDF010000082.1:0-7281 GCA_964436365.1 uncultured bacterium
GGTCGGTTCCTCGCCACTCGTATCGATGACGAACAGAACGCGCCGGTATCCACGGCCTGCGGCACCCACCGCCGCAATATCCACCGTGTATTGATAGGTTTTCGTTGTTATGTAGGGCTCGATGGCGCTTGCACTCTCTTCGTCGAGCACTTCCGACACCCACTCCACGCTATCCAATGCCTCGTCTTGCCCCAACCGGTAGTCAACCAATTGTTGGGCGCTCGCTTCGGTCATCCCCGGAAGGCATGCCAAGACAATGGCGCTCGCCGTATTCACATTAACCAACCCGACGTTGAACGCCTCACCGTCTTCGCTTGTATTCGGTTCGCGGCTGTAGACCGTCAGGTACTCGAGAAGGCCGGGGTCGAGACGGCCATCTTGATTGTCGTAGGGAGGTGAAACCTCACCGTCGTTCTCGCTGGGATCGAGAACCCCGTTCCGGTTGACGTCCTCATTGTAAAGCAGGTCCCACTCCGCGCCATAGACCAAACGCAGTTCTTCCACGGTCTCGAATGGCGAGTCTTTACAGAGGTACTTTGGATCGCGCAACAGATACGCCTCGGTCTCCGCACCGTTGGGCGTGAGTTCCTGATCGGAGTCACGCCAATCCACGATGGCCGCTGCCAACTCGGCGGTCATATTCGGCAGCGCCTCCAACATCTCTACCGTGGCCACGTTCAGATTCAGTTTCGAAGCCTCATCGGACAGACCGAATACGGGCGTATCGCTGGGTATGTCGCCATCGCCACGTCCCAAAAACCAAAAAGCGGCGTCGCCAACGGGGACGTTCTCCCATTCGTAATAATCAAGATCCAGCATCGTGCCCGGCTCTTCCAGTTCGGTCAGAAGAAGCAGGGCGTATCGGCGCGCCGCTTCAATGGCCTGGTTCGCGGACAGACCGGCCACAGCGTTGTCGGCGGCTCGGTATTCGAGCATCATCGACTGCGCAAAAAGAAGCGCAACCGTTACCAAGACCAGGGCGATCCACATGGCCACGATCAAGACGGAACCCCGCTGAGAATGGGAGTGAGGCGTCTCTCGGAAAGCGATGCGTAAGCGATTCATCATTGTCCACCCCCGCCACCAGTCGCACCGCCCTCGCCACCCGTCGCACCGCCTTCCGCTCCGGTCTCCTCATCCTCGGTTTCGTTCACCGGGGCTTGGGCGACAACGGGAACGATCAGTTCGAGAGGCGGCGAAACGCGCTCGCTTTCGAGGGAGGGTGCGAAGCCGATTGAAACGCGGATCGCCAAGAGAACGGGCTCCTCCACTATCGCCTCCCCCGCCGCCGCTTCTTCCTCGCCCTCCGTCGCTGTGGAGTCCCAAGACTCCTGCCACTCCTCACCGTCGAAAAAGGCAAACGTCAGAGACCGTACACCGGGTAGCAAGCGTTCAAACACAGGCTCCTCTTCGACCTCGGCCAACAGATTCCGTGTGGTCACTCGGGTCAAATCGTACCCCTGCAACATCTCCCCCTCTTCGGTTTCCTCGAGCGTATACTCGACCTTCTGCACGTCACCCCACGGGTCGAAGCTGTCGAGACTTCCCGAAGCCGTATAAATCTCGAGACGGTCGCGACGCTCACTCGTCTCTTGCAGTTTCTCGCCCAACACGGGTCCGGCCAGAATCTCCGAGCCCACGAGGATATTGCTCAAGTCCCGTTCCAGAACGGCGAGCGCGTAGTTCCTGGGGATTCCTTCCGTGAATGGAGCGGACGCACTCTCTCTCAACCGCAGAGCGCCGTGGAGCACGGAATACAGCGCGCCGACAACCACCGTAAAGGCGAGGGCGGCGAACAAGACTTCGAGAAGCGTGAAGCCACGGTTTGAAGAGTGTCTGTTCATGTTCGATCTCGTTTCGAGAGAGTGTTGCTCACAACACGGTCTCGTCCGATTCATCCACCAGTGTCGATAGCCAAACGCTGTATTCCCGTTCCTGAACCACAAAAAAGACGCCCACCGAAATCAAACGCATCGTATCCGGTTCCCACGCCGCATCCTCCATCCGCCACCGATAGCCGGGGTAAGACTCGCCAAAATCGCCCTCGGTCTCGGTCGTGCTCCACGCATCGGTGAGCGTAACCTCGGTCAGCACACGGTTCGCGAGCCGAGCCGCCACACCTTTCCGTTCGGCCATAACCGCCATCCGATTGGCAATGGACAGGCATTCAACCGCCGCCGGAACGACGATGGCCACAAAGAGCATCGCCGCCAACGTCTCCACGAAGGTAAAGCCCCTTACCCTTCGCTTGGCACGCACAGAGGCTGACATCCTCACGCCATCACCGAGATCGGTTGGAGACGTTGCGCCGCTGCCGCTCGTCATCTTCCGGTTGTGGAATCTCATAGCCCATACCGTAATCGGCTCTCCGGATCGAAATGCCGGTTTCGTCGTCGTCTCGGAACCACACCGCGTTGAGACTCAGTTCGTCGACGGTTCCATCCGGCCAATACAGAATCATCGGCTCCTCGACCGTCGTTTCGAGATTCATTTCGTCGATCTCGATTCTGAGACCGTCTTCCAACTCATATTCGATCGGCAGCGCGTCCTCGTATTCGTAGCCCGTCATCGGAGCCAGGCCGTATTCCCCCAGATCGCGGTCGAGCCAAAGCACCATCGGGACCGAACGGGATATCGCTTCACTGCGGGCATAGTGCGTCAGCGCCAAGAACCGATTCGCCTCTTCCTGCAGAGATCGCCCGCGAACGAACCGGGACAGAGCCGGGGCGGAGATCGCCAAGACGGCGGTCAGCACGGCCATCACCACGATCAACTCGATCAGCGTGAAACCGCGTACGTGAGAGCGCCGGGGCATCGTGCGTTCAATTCTTCCAGTTCGTAATGTCGTCGTCGCCACCGGAGCGGCCGTCCGGGCCCAGCGACGTCAGATCGAAGCCCCGCTCGTTGTGCTTTCCGGGGCATTCATAAATATACGCATTTTCCCAGGGATCGAGCGGAATATCCTGGCTGAGGTACGGGCCGCGCCAGTTCGTCGCGTTGCTCGGCTCCTCGACCAGATCTTCCAAACCGTTGCCGCCTTTGGGATAGAAACCGTTATCGATCTCGAACGCATCGAGGACCGTCTCAAAGGTCGCAATCTGTGTCTCTGCGGCCGTGACCCTCGCCTGCTCGGTCCGCCCCGCAAACTTGGGGACGACAATCGCCGCCAGTGTGCCTAAAATGACCAGCACCAACAGCATCTCGATCAATGTGAATCCGGCACGGCGGCCGCGCCGCGCACGGAGCGCGACCAAATGGACCTTCTTGTTGAAACGCATCGTCCTTCTCCCTATGGGGTCCCGGGTGGCAATCCACCGCAATGACTGTGTCCCGTGTCCAATCCCGTTGAACGGGTCCATTGATTAAAACGTGTACAAAGGCTCTCTATTGCCTATTTGATATAATCCGAAATCGTAAAAATAGGGATCACCATACCGACGAAGATGGTGCCGATGAAACCTGCGATCAAGAACAACATCAGCGGTTCGGCCAACGCCACAGCGGTCTTCAAGTTACGGTCGAGATCGCCCTCGGCCGTCGCCGCCAGCCGCACCAGTTCTTTGTCCAAACGCCCCGTCTCTTCCGCGACGGCGATCATTTCCAACACCGAACGAGGGAACAGTTCTCCACACTCCGCCAAACTCGCCGCGAGCCGATCACCTTTCTTGACCCGATCGGTCGCAGCGACCACCGCGTCCACCAAAATCTGGTTGTCGATCGACTGACGAGCAACATGAAGGCTGTGAATCAGCGGCACCCCCGCGCCAATCAGCGTCCCCAGCATCCGACAGAACCGCGCCATCGCAAACCGCGCGATCAGCACCCCCACAACCGGGAGCCGCAGCACCCAACCCTCCCAAACCCGCCTTCCCCGGTCGCTACGGAACCACTGCTGCGCCGAAATATACGCAATCCCAATCCCGATCCCGACCCACAATCCATACGTGCGAACCACCTCACTCGCCTCGACAATGATTCGGGTCAGCAATGGCAACGTGCCGCCGAAACCCGCAAAGACTTTTTGAAACCGGGGGATAAAGAAAACCAAGAGAAAAACCAACACTCCCAAAGCCAAAACCAGCAGGATCGCGGGATAGATCATCGCGGAAAAGACCTTCGAACGCAGCTCTTTTTCGCGCGTCTGGAAATCGGCGATCTGCCCCAACACGACATCCAGAAAGCCCCCCGTTTCACCCGCCTGAACCATGGCCGCGTACACACGTGGGAACGTCTCCGGAGATTGCGCCATCGCGTCGGCCAGCGAAGTCCCATCGACGACCAGATTGCGGATTTCTTCCCACTTGGCTTTGGCGGCGGGCGTTGAGGCTTCGTTGCACAGAATCCGGAGCGCTCGGCTGAGCGGAATCCCCGCCGCCAGCAGGCTGGAGAGTAGGCGAGTGAAGTTTTCCAACGCGCGAAACGAAACCTTCGCGGTTCCCCACGCGAAACCAAAACCGCCTGTACGCTCCGTGTTTCCGTTGGCGGTTTCTGTCAACCGGATGGGCTTGAGGCCACGGCCTTCCAACTGCAGCAACGCGTCCCGGCGCCCACCGGCGTCGATCGTTCCTTCAGAGACGCTTCCATCCGTCCGCACACAGCGATACTCGAACATAGACATGCTCTTGGCTCTTTCCGATTAAGCGTGACGATCGTTTTCATCACGGGGCGGTGTCGGATCCTCATTCGAGAGGCTCCACCCGTTGCTCACTTCCGCCTTGGTGACACGCAGAACCTCATCCGCCGTGGTCACCCCCTCGCCGACCAAACGCCAACCGTCGTCGCTCAATGACCGCAGGCCCTGCCGACGGGCGGCTTCACGAATTTCTGCGGTCGAGCGGTTCTTGAGAAGGAGTTGCCGGATTTCGTCGCTCATACCCATCATTTCAAAGACGCCGCGCCGCCCGTAATAACCTGTCTGACGGCAGGCACGGCACCCCACCGCCCGATAGAGCGGCTGGCCGGGCGCAAGGCCAAATTCCTCACGGACAGTTCGCGCCTTCGGCGAGTCGTCGACCTCCTTGCATTCGTCGCAGAGCAGACGAACCAGTCGCTGGGCGAGAACGGTTTCCAGCGAAGACGCCACGAGATAGGGTTCCACGCCCATATCCACCAGCCGGGTCAGTGCGCCCGGTGCGTCGTTTGTGTGCAGTGTCGAAAAGACCAGATGCCCGGTCAGCGAAGCCTGGACCGCGATCTGCGCCGTCTCCGCGTCGCGAATTTCGCCCACCAGAATCACATCGGGGTCATGCCGCAAGATCGAGCGAAGCCCGCGCGCGAAGGTCAAGCCCGACTTCTCCGAGACTTGGATCTGATTGACGCCCCTCATGCGGTATTCGATGGGATCTTCGATCGTAACGATCTTCCGAACCGAGTCGTTGATCTCGCTCAGCGCGGTATAGAGAGTCGTTGTCTTCCCGCTGCCGGTGGGGCCCGTCACCAGCACGATCCCGTGGGGCATGCGCAACACCTTGCGGAACAGCTGCAGCTCGCGCGTCCCCATCTGCAACTCGGGCATGCCCAGCAGAGCGTTGTCCTGCCGTAAAAGCCTCATCACAACCGCTTCGCCATGCAGCATCGGGATCACAGAGACGCGCACGTCGACTTCGCAATCTTCCACACGGATACGGATCCGGCCGTCTTGCGGAAGGCGTTTTTCCGCAATATCAAGATGGCTCAGAATCTTGACGCGCGACACGATTGCAGGTTGGAATCGCTTGATCTGGGCGGGAACGGGAACATCCTGCAAAACGCCATCGACGCGGTATCGGATACGGAGTTCGTCTTCGAAAGGTTCGAGATGAATATCCGTGGACCGGAGCGCGATGGCGTCGCTCAACACCTGGTTGACGAACCGGATGATCGAGGCGTCCTCGGCGGCATGGTCGAGATCGGTGTCTTCGTCCGCGCTGTCGTCGACGACCTGTAGGAAGGCTTCCTCTTCAAGGGAGTCGAGCGTATCCGCCCCGACACCGAGCCGCTTCTTCATCTCCCGCTGGATGGCCTCGCTCGGGGCCAACACCGGACGGAGTTTCAGCCCGGTCAGGCTCTTCAACGTATCGAGTCCTTCGGTGGCGAAAAGCCGACTGATGGCAACCTCGACCGAACCGTTGACGCGCTGCAAGGGGAGAATCTGTTCTTTGAGAAGCACACGGGCGGGAAACAACGACAGCAGCCGACGGTCCGGTTCGGCATCCTCCAGGTCTGTGTACGGGAGTTCGTATTCCCGTGCCAGCCATTGGAGCACATCCTCCTCAGACTGAATTTCCGGAGAGCCTTCCGGACCGCCATGCCGCCGTAACATCTCCGCATCTGCGGACGACAGCTGCTTGGTCTCGATCATTCGTTCGAGAATGTCGCTCATGTCGTCCACTCCAATGCGGCCCATCGTTTAGAATGATTCATAGGTTTGGTTTCGAGTCCTCAGTCCAACATGCCCGACAGAACGAGTTGGGCTTCTTGCTTGAGGGTCAACACCTCACGGAGTTTTGTGCGCGCCTGCTCGAGCGCGGCCGCTTTCTTCTTCCGGGCGTTACGCAGGTCGCTCAGTTTCGATTTGATATCCGCAGCCTTGGGATCCTTGGATTCAAGCAGTTTGCTGAGAGCCTCAACTTCCGGATCCGCGTCGCCGCCACCGCGACCGCCTCGGTCACCACGAGCACTGCGGTCGCCCTGCTCGGCTTCCTTGCCCTGATCGCCTTGTCTGGCTTGCCTCTGCCGCTCCGAACGATCCGGACGAGCCGCACGTGCGCCTTCGCCACCGCGGCCACGGCCTCTAAACATCCCACCACGGAAAGAGGAACGCATCTGATCGCGTTGCTTCTCCATCACATCCGCGACGAGAGGTTGGATCACCTTCCACTCGTCATCGGAAACACCGAGGCTCTCCTGGTAGCGCTCCATCATCCGCGCACGCATCTGCGCGGGATCGAATCCACCACGGCGTCCGCCGCGCTCTTGCGCCATCGAAGAGATGGCTCCAAAACTCAGAACAAATACAACGCCTGCGGCCACAAACGGTCGAACTGAAAATCTCATCGTGCTGTCCTCCTGGGTTTGCCGACACGAGAGGGCCAGCGCGCGGATTTCATGCCGCAGCGCACGCCGTCACGCGCCTGTACAACTGTTTGAACGCTCGCCCAGAGGCTTTATTGCCTGGAAGCAACAAAATAACGACCCGATCTGTCCTCTTTCCGCGCGGGTGAAAAAGCGAACAAGAACTCTTGTAAGTCGTAGAAATTGCTACAGATACGATACTGCCCGATGGCATTCACCCAGACGGGT
>CAYTDF010000082.1:7291-12463 GCA_964436365.1 uncultured bacterium
TGAAGACCGCGCCCCGCGATCGTGCGAAATCAGTCCAGCACCCCCACCGCCGTCAGCCGCGCTTCTTGGAGTATGGTCAAGACCGCGCGGAGTTTGTCGCGAAGCTCTTTCAGCTCCGCGTCCTGCTTGCTGCGTGCCGAGCGAAAACCGGTCAGTCCACTCTTGAGTTCCTCAGGTCCCACCTTCTCCTGTCTCAAACGGCTATGAAAAGTCCGGATCGCCGAGGGCAGATCGCCGCTTCCAGCGTTCCTCTTGCCGCCCCAGCTCACACGCGTCGTGGTCTGAAGGCGGCCAGGGCTTGTCGTGCTCCGGCGAATCTCATCCTGTTTGATCAGAACGGCCTTGAGCAGCGGTAGAATGACCTGCTTCCATTCCTCGTCCGTGCATTCCAGCATCTCTCGGTACTGCAATGCGCGTGCATCCCAGAACATCGCGGGATCAAGACGGGTCTTCTGTTCCGCATCTGTCTCCTTACCCGCCGCTTTGCCTCGCTCTTCCGTCTTTTTCGCGGAACTTGCCTTGCCGCCTCCCTTCTTGCCCGCTTGCCTTCCACCTCCTTTTCCGCCTCTACCGTCACGGTACGATCTCGTGATCATCTTGCCGTTTTCGTCCTCGTACATCATCATGCCGGTGTGCGTATCGTACAGCGTGGGCACACCGTTTGGGCCCGGCTTTAGCCAAATCCCCTCCTCCACTTCTCCCCATTGCGCTCCCCCTCTCGCGCCGCCTCCGCGCCGAGCATCCTGTGCATACACAGAACCGGCCAATCCGATAACAGCCAAAACCGCACAAAGTAGGAACAGTCTCTTTTTCATGATTTTGTTCTCCTTCACTCGGGGGATACGCCTGACGCGAGAAACCTATCGGCGGTCAGGGAGTTGCTCTGTTCATCCTTTACGGCGCGGCTTCATCATTGCGGAAAGCGCACCGGGTCCATTACGAGGCGAGTTCGTTCTTCTTGCGGACGGCCATCTTTTTCCGTCCGGGCTCTTTCTTGGCAGAGATATTTCTCTTGAGGGCAATCATCTTGGCTTCGGCATCCTCGGCAGACATCTCGCCCGCCTTCACGAGGGTGTCGAGTTTCGCCCAGACATCCCACAGATAGGCTTCAGTCTTTGACTCAGCTGCGATCCGCTTCTTATAGGAAGCCATTTTGGCTTCGGCATCCACGGCAGACAGTTCGCCCGCCTTCACAAGGGCGTTGAGTCCCTCGGAGTATTCCTGAAGATAGACTTTGCCCTTTCGCTTGGCCTTGATCCGCTTCTTGGTGTAGAACATTTTGACTTCGGCGTCCTCGGCGGAGAGCTCGCCCGCCTCGACCCTGGCGTCAAGTTCCTCGGCGGTTTGCTCAAGCCAAATGGTGGCTGCTGTTTTCTTCGCTGAAGCGGTGGCCTTGTCGCCGTGGGGGGAGGTGATCGCGATGCAGGTCAGCCCCGTCGTCAACAGGATACCGACGGCCAGAATCGCTGTGGGCATCCAGCCTAAACACGCGTGTTCGGCACTCGTGTTTACGCCGACAATTCTCGTAATTCGATGCAGGAGTGACCCGCCGTTGGCCGCAAGAGCGAGCTGAGGCTGTTCTGCACGAAGTCCATCGAGTCGATAGAGAGCCGTCGCATAGGTCAAAGCGTTCCCGGCGGTGCGTACTGCGACGTCGTCGCAGCAGTGCTCGCGTTCGATCCGAATCCGTTTTGAAATCCACCAGACGACCGGGTGAAAGAAAAGGATGGATTCGACGATTCTCTGCAAGCAGTTGACCAGGTAATCGTGGCGGCGGATGTGCGCGATCTCATGGGCGAGGATCGAGCGTAACTGATCTTGGGTGAGGGATGTGAATGCGGAGATAGGCACGAGCACGACAGGTGAGAGCCAGCCGACGACCATCGGCATCTCGGCGATGCCGGAGCGCATCAGCTTGGCCGCGCGCGCCAGACCCAGTTGATGGCATAAGGACGTGAAAGCCGCATCCCAGCGCTCGTCGACGGCGCTGGCGCTCTCGTAGGTCAGTTGCTGGGCGAAGAACCATTGCCGCGCCATGCGGATCAGCATCACGTTCGCACCGATGAACCACAGCCACGCGATGCTCGGCAGATAGGGCTCGAAACCGTGGAGAGAAGCCGCCATTTTGGCTGCAGCGCCGGTTGTACCGAAAGCCGCCGCGATCGCTGTGTTCGGTCCCACCTCGACAAAGAGCGCAAAGGTCGTAAGAAAGGTAATGAGCGAAATCGACATGGCGGTGCAACCGACGAAGTAGCGTGCATTCGCGGATTGCCGCCGCATGGCGAGGAAGGCAATCCAAGCCAGCAAGCCGATGGCGACACCCTGCCAGAGGAAGAGGACGACGGCCAGACGCAAGGCTTGGGCAAACGGAGCGAAGTTCATCGAATGGAAGAGCGTCATGACTCGTCATCCTCCAGTTGGTCGAGAAGTTCGCGAATGCGTTGCCGCTCCTCGGGCGTCGTCTTCTTTGACGACAACGCCTGCATGGCAAGATTGCCCGCCGACCCGATGAAGGCGCGGTCGATCAGATCGCCCAAGAGTTGCGTCTGTGTCTGGCGTTGCGATCGTGCCGGTTTAAAGACCTGCGGCCGCACGGCGGTGTCTCGAACGAGCAGTCCTTTTTCGGTCATGATCTGCATGAACTTCAGCACCGTTGTATACCCCATACCCTGTTCGGACTGGAGTTGCTGAAAGACCTGCCGGACCGTGCTCTGGCCCCGCTCCCAAAGTACGCGAAGGATCGTCAATTCGGCGTCGGTCGGCCTCTTCTTGATTGGGTTCTTTACCATTGGGATTTAATTCCTCACATTCGTCTTTCAAGAAGATTATACACGAAGACTTTCGTCAATTCAAGCGCAAACCTCAATTGAACGAATTTTTTCGTCAAATTGCTCGTAATCCCGCGAGAGGCCCGCAATTGAAGAGCGAATCAGGTTCTCGTAAGTACCTTGAATTGAATGAGATAACCTACTTATGGGTAACGTTAACCCAGATCGGCGAAGACCAGGCTTCGTAGCCGTCGCTCTGCTTGAGATGCACGTAAATGTAGTGCTCACCCGTCAGCTCAAACCGCTCTTCCAGGCTCACGTTTGGCTTTTCCGGAGTCAGCGTTCGTACCACTTCCCCATCAACGATAAAACTAGCCGTTACGAATAGCGCGGTCCCCACGGCGTCGACCTTGATGGAGGGCATTGTCTCGGTTTCGAAGGCCTCTCCCATCCAGTGGTCACCGGCGGTAACGGCGAGGCGGATCTTGGCGGTGGCGGCGTAGGTGCGGCGGCTCTGCATGGCGCGGAAGACGGATTCGCGGCTCCGCTCCTCAGCCCAGACACAGGCAAAACTGGCTCCTGTGGACAGATGATCGCTGCTGGCAATGAAGCCCAATCGGTGGCCTCGGGCGAATCCCTCGTGCGCGTTTTGCTCGATGGGGCGGGTACGGCAGCCTTGGAAAATTTCGTAAAGCGGCCGCCGGAGATCGTCGCGAACATCCCAGATATCCGGAGTGCGAATAGGTTGATGAGGGATGGTAATCACGTCGGTTCCGAACTCCTGCCAGAAGTCTTGAAGCGGGTAGTCGTGCGGTCGGAGAGCGTCGCCATGAAGAGCGATAACGTTATGATCCGCAGGGTTTTGGCTCCGCTCAAAGGCGTAGAACGGGAGGAAAGCCGACGGGAAGAAATGGCGGTTGACCTCCTTGCGGCAGCGCCACCAAAGCAGGCTCAAGCGGTCGCCGAGATGAAGGTCGCGGGCGTGGTCGGTCACACCGAGAAAATCGAGTTTGGCCACGTCGATGGCGTACCGATACGCGTCATCCAAGGTGCCATCGTGAGCGACTCGGCAGAGCGAGAGATCGGTATGCCGGTGGAGGTCACCGAGGAAAAGTTCGTACTCTTTTCCACCGAGTTTGACAGAGTCGCCACGGGCGCGTCCGACCGGACTTTGGGGTTCGAAAACAGGCAACGGCGTTGCAGAAAGCAGATCGGGGCCGGGAGGCGTCGCCTCGTCCTCGACGACGGTTGCCCAGTGGAGTCCACGAGGCCGGAGGTCGTCTTGCAGGCGCCGATCCGTGCGCCCTTGCTTCCATATCGCGGCGATTCCATCCCCGTGGGGCGCAATGGCCAGGCGCTGCATCCCGTCACCCTGCCCCACCTCAAAGCGGTGAAGTTTGGACCAGCCCTCATGGCTCAAGGCGCGTGCGTAAAGGCCCCAGCCGTTTTCCACATGCGAACGGTACCCTATGCCCATCCAGTTGGCGAAGTAATGCCGGTAGGCCAACCAAAGCCGTCCGGTCCTGTCCACGGTCAGCCGGGCACGCTCGTAAAATGTGCCCATGAGGGTGACACCGTGGAGATCGTGCGTACGCTGAAGGGCGAGTTCGGCCGAAGGCATGGGGAGCGGTGTTTCCAGCAACCGAACGGCTCCATCCGGCAACACAGCGCCGATACGCAGCAACCGATAGGTGTGCAACGGCCCGGAAGGTTCGTTCATCTCTTCGTGGGGGGGCTGGCCACTCGGCCCAGCATCGAGCCGAGTGTAGTAAGGATGCCCCCAGTTCTCGCTTCCCTCTTCCCAAGCCACCCAGACGGTTCCATCTTTCCCGGGTGCGATCTGCGCGCGGCCCTCGAAGGCCGGGGTATGGGCGACGTCGATCACATCATCCCAGATACCGTTCCGGCGAGAGCGAATTCGTACATCGTAGTTATCACCGTTATAGCTATCCCAGATCACGTGAAGATTTCCGTCATCGGTGACGGTGGCGGCGGGATGCCAATCGCCTCCCGGGGAACGGCTAACCCACTCGATGCTCTCCTCCGCGTTCAGGGGCGCGTGGCGGGCGGCGATGTCGAACTGTGCACCACGACCGCTCTGCCAGACGATCCAAAGTCCACCCTCGGTGTCGGCGACGGCGTGGTGGTGGGTGTCCGGCCCCCGGCTTCCACTGACGCGTTCGGGTCGAGAGAATGTTTTACTGCCTGGATCGTACGCGGCCAGATAGATATCCCACTGGCCTTCAACCTCTTTTTCGAAGCTCAACCACAAGCCTCGTTTCGCATCCACAGTCAGTGACGGATTGGCGTAGTTGCCGGGATAGGGGGTTACGATTCGACGTTCGGGCGCTCCATCCTCGCGTAGCGTGCCAAACAGAATTCGGTCGCCTTCTTGGGGCGTGAA
>CAYTDF010000083.1:0-12460 GCA_964436365.1 uncultured bacterium
AAATGAAGACAGAAGGAGCCGCCTAAAATCAACTAGAAATGGGATTGACTCCAAGCGGCGGTGACCACTTTTGAGGGGCTGTTTGCCTCTGATTCCCGGATACTTACAGCTTTCTGCTCCTCTTTGACGCCCGGCGGCCACATTATGTTGTTACTTCCGCCAGGCCATGTTATATTTCAGTGTGGATTATTAGAGAATGTATCAAACGCGTAAAGCGTTGAGTTTTAGGCAACTTAGGTCATGGTGGCTTGGGTGCCGCGGGGTTCGTAGATCGAGCGGACGGCGGCTCAGAACCGCCATCCTCGGCGGTGTGAGGTAAAAAATGTCTTTGTCAGACAAAAAAAATTGTGGGGCGGAAATCGTCCGTGAGGGCGCTTTCCGGCGCAGTCCTGCCAGACGAAGGCTTCCGGTGGCGGCCCCGGCGGGTTCTCGTGCCGGTTTCTCGCTGATCGAGGTGATCGTTGTCTTTTCGATCATCGGCGTCATGGCGGGAGTCGGCGCACTCGGCTATCGGAACATGATCGGATCGAGTCGCGTCTCCAGCGCTTCGACCATGATCACCGCCCAGTTGCGTCAGGCGCGGCAGACTGCGGTCGCCCTGCGGCAGAGCCGCCGGGTGGTCATTCGTATCGAGCGTTTCGACTCACAGAGCGGCGGTTTTGGCAGCGACGTGGCGGCGGATCGCTCCAGCCCGGCTCTCCAGACATGGGTCGAGGGGAAGCGCGATGAAAGCCGCCTGTTCGGTGAGACCCTCGCGGCCGGTCTGAACGCGATTCAGATCACCGACACCCAGAACCTCTCCCAGGGAATCACCTTGGGCAGCATCTACCTCCCCGGATTCGACGGCAAAGTGACCGATCCTCTCGATGGCGCTGCGGGCATGATCCGCTTCGTCTATGTCGAGTTTAACTCCCGAGGCCAGCTGGCCGGGGTCTATTTCGGCGATCCCGGACACGGGTTGATGGAACCGCAGAAGGCGCAGAGCGTCGCTGGAGGCCAGGTCTTCCTGCACTTCACGCACTGGGCCGAACGCATCCAGACCCCGAACAAAGAAGAGTATTACGACCAGTTGTTGAGAGTCGGCGGCGACCTCGCGGATATCCATTCGGATAATGTCGAGGCGGCCGAGTTTATCCGTGAACGCTACAAGGTGAGCACGGTCGAGGTTCTGCGTTTGACCGGACGTGTCCGGGAATACGATTACGGTTACGGCGCGCCTTGGAGCGTGAAGGAGATGAGCTAGGCATGGCCGCCTGGCGGAGATCAATCATGAGAATTCGTTCCTCAAAAGCGGGTTTCTCTCTCTTGGAGATTGTTGTCGCTGCGGGTCTCTTGGGACTCGGGCTGCTTTCTTTCGTGCGGGTCTTTCCCTTCGGTCTGAAGGTTTCCCAGCGCGTGGAAGACGTGACCCGGGCATCCATACTGGCCCAGACGATGTTCGAAGGTCTTAAGGCCGATAGCCGCGACTTTCCAATCATCCCGGGAGACCCGATCACGCTGGTTCCCCTACCCGGTGACGGGTTCGACAACGACGGCGACTGGGGGCTGGCATACCGCACCACCCCGAGCGTGGTGGACCTCAACAACAACGGCCGGCCGGACAGCGACTTCGACGGATACGGCGAAGCCACGAAGTTCCAGGGCAACGGCGTGGATGACGATGGCGACGGTGTGATCGACGATACCGGTGACGGAATGCGCGCCGCCGCGGGCGGGGTGCAAAAAAGTCAAGCGCATCCCATCAGCTACATGGTCTCGACATTCATCCAGCCGGACGGGAATTTCACCTACGATCCCGAGCCGTATGTGGATGAAGAATGGGCCAATGGGGGCGACGACGACCGCGACGGATTGATCGACGAAGACAGCGCCCTCTCAACCTCGCAGCAAACACCGCTCTTCGCTGCGGTGCGTGCCTCCGGCTTCAACCTTTCGAAATACGTCGGCTACGATACCGGACGTCGGCCGCTGGCGGCGGGGGACGGCCTGGATAACGACGGGAACGGCGAACTAGACCAAAAGAAATACAACGATCCCGACGACGCCAACGACGAGTACGTCTTCGACGAGGTTCACGACAAAGGCATCCGCCGCGCCAATGGGGTGGATGACAATAACGACGGTGTCATCGACGAGTTCATCGACGACCGTGTCTTTGGCCGGGGCCTGTTCAATCTTTCCGACACGGAACTGGCCCGTTTCCCCTGGTCGCCCATGCGTTTCCCCGCTCCCAACGAGCGTTACGCCTGGCAGATTTACACCGGGCCGGTCTCCGACACCGATGTCCCCCCCGAACTGGCCACCGTTTTCCGGGGCCGGTATGTCACCGGGAACTTGGGCAATGGCGTCGATGAGGACGGCGACGGTGCGATCGACGAAGAACTGCGGGACGGCGTGGATAATGACGGCGACGGCCGGATCGACGAGGATTGCATCGCGTCCGCGCTGCCTGGCTGGTTGAAGGTGGTCATCGTCATTTCGTGGGGCGGTGACGGGCTGAACAACGACGCCTCCGGCTCCAACTGCGGTGCCCCGACGGATACCGCCCAGAGTGAACCGCCCGCGGGACGCGAAGAGATTCCCGATTGCGCGGTCGATCCCAGCGTGGCCCTGAGATGGCATACCCCGAATTATCCCAGCAATCTGATCCAAGGGAAACTCGTCAGCCGGAAGGCGCCTCGGTTCGGGCATATCGCCTGGGGGATCGATGAAGAGCTTCGCGACGGAAAAGACGACGACGGTGACGGCTTCGTGGATGAGGACGTGCACGAATTCGAGTACCGCCTAACCGGTTTCATCTCGCTACGGGATCGTGAACGCTCGTTCCCGGTCTTATCGGCGCGTTGACGCGAGGGGATGGAACGGAACCATGGATGAAAAAGGCACGGCAACACAGGCCGGACGAATCATGAGCACGAAAACAAAACGGCGTAAGCATCAGCCCCAAGAGCCTCCCCGGAGTGCACGGATGGGCTTTACCTTGGTCGAACTCATGGTCTCGATGGCCATCATCAGCATCTTGGCTACGATTTCCGCCCAGGTCTTCCGCGTGACTTTGGATACGCGTGAGATCGCAGCCCAAAAGATCGAGGTGAACGAGGTCGCGCGGACCGCGCTGGACTTCATGGCCGAAGAACTTCGCTCGGCCTATCTCTCCCCGGACAGCGTGGCTCCTGTGGTCAAGGGCATGGAAGCGGTACACCGGCCGCGTTTCGCCGGTCTCTACCGTTTCGACGAGACAACCATCGGGGATACAGTCGACGACGATGAAGACGGCGCGACCGATGAAGAGAAACTGAACGGTCTCGACGATGACGGGGATGGCCGTGTCGATGAGGACCTCGGAGGGAACGCCGCCGACCTGCTCCATTTCGTGCGTTTGGTCGACCCGGGCGACGGTGGCAAAATCGCTCTGGAGGAAGTCTCCTATGGACTCAGCAAATCCGGACGGCGTTTGGTCCGCCGGGGGCGCTCCTTCACACTCCAGGATCTGCAAACCTCGCGAGTCGGCTCGTTTCTCGAAGGGTCCAGCAGTCTGCTGCCCCCGATGGTCGCCACCACCGATATAAACGGAACGCCTCTGCAGTCTGGCAGGGTGCAGGGAGCGGGCCTTGCCTTCAACAAGTGGGGCAACGCCACCAGCGACGAACGGCTGGGCACGAGCGCAAATATGGCCACGCTAGCCTACGATATTCGTGGGTTGAAGATTAGATATTACTACTACGACTATAACGTCGGAGAATACCGCTACACGTTGGAATGGGATTCGGCTCGCGAAACATCGTACGCCGATCCTTTGACCGGACAGGGTGCGATTTTCACCACATCCGCAATGCCGGATTCGAGCGTCAAGTTGTGGGCGGGTGATCCTACCCGACATATCTGTAACGAGCTGGAAGATGCGTTTCCGCGCATCATGCAGGGCGGAAGAGCGCTGTTTCCGATCCAGGGTCCGGCTCAGCTCTTCATGAGTATGGGCAACGAAGATATCGCGCTCTTGGCGCGAAAGGTCGGTGAGCATACCGACGGTCTGCCTCATTCCGTGGAGATCACCCTTTATGTGCAGGACCGGGCTCGTTCCAGAATTCCCGTGTCCTACACGAAGCGAGTCTACTTGCCGAACCGAAACATCGGGGCCTGAGCGAGCGTCCAATCATGACGAAGCAACTTCGAACGTATTCACAAATAACTCGGCGAGCGGTGCTGAAGCGCCGTGACGCTAAACGTCTTGCAACCGTAACCGGGCTGCGAGAAAAAGGGCTGTGCGAAAGCGCGCGGGAGCGCTGGCGGGAGCGAGGTGTCGCGATCCTGACTGTGCTGGCGCTCTTGTCGGTTTTCGGGCTGATTCTGATCAGTTTTATGTACAGTCTGCGACTCGAACAGCTGGCCACGGAGAGCTACGCCCAGACCGCCAAGGTGCAAGAACTCTCCGAGGCGGGTAAGGAAGCCGTTCGTTCGCGGCTCAAGACGCTCGACGCCTCGATTACGTCCCGGCATGTTTTGGGCCGCGTCTCGCCGCGGAGCGTCTCGCTCTACGACGATGCGTTCCAAGGCATCGCGCTCCAATCGAGAATGGAAGGCAGCCTGGACGCGCAAGGCTCGCGGCACACCGTGGGCCCCGGCGGACAGATCGTCTCTCAGATCGTCACCCGGGGAGGCTCCAGCCGCTACGTTCCTCCCACATCGCTCGGCATCGACGAGGATCCCAAGGGCGATATGACCGCCGCCAACAACGAGTGGTTCTATCCGAACGCGAAAGGCGATGGGAAATCCGGTGTCGCCGGTAGCGATGACGACGGCGATCTAAGGATCGACGAGGGCGATCCTGACGACGACGATGAAGACAGCTTGGTCAATGAAGACGGTATCGACCGTTACTTCGATCGTGGACGAATTCCCCAAGGATCCGGCTTCGACACGGATGACGATGCGCGCGGGGTTTTTGACCATTCCGCAAGAATCGATCTGAACTGGGCCGGAAACCTCTCCAAAAATGGGAAGTTCTCCTATGGCGAGGGGGCGACACCCTTCGAACTCGACCTGCCTGTTTTCCTGGGCGCGGTCTTCCAAGCGATGGAGGGCGGTCTGGTGAATGGCAAACCCGCATTGCCGACGATCAGTCTCGACCCGGAGCAGATCGCTGAGGAGATCGTGAACCTCCGTCTCGGCAGTGACAAACAGCCCGGAACCGTGCAAGACGATGATAGTGACGGAGACGCGGTGGAGATTCTCAAAGTCGAGACTCTCGCCAGCCAGTTCACCGGTCTGATCACCTACAAGAATATCCGGCCGGTCGTGGTGGTCGGTGACGGCAAGGATAACGACCTCGACAGTTTGAAAGATGAGGAGAGCGAGATTTATATCGGCCCGACGTCGGTTGGTGGACAGGCTCTCAATGCCGGGGACGCGATTGGTTTCAACATTGCCAACAGTGACAGCGATGTGAAGGATTTTCGGCCGGGCGACCGTGTAGACAACGACGGCGACGGCACGATCGATGAAGCGGACGAAGGTCAGAACGAGCCGGACGAATTCAATCCGCTCCGCCCCACTGGCGATGACCGGCCGTTCGAAACGCTCGAAGATTTGATACTACTGCCCAGCTTGCAGGGAACCTCCGCGAGCAAGACTCGCTTGCAGAACGCGGTGCTCCGAAGACTGAAATTCCTAGCCACGGTCTACAGCGAGGCCGATCAAGTCGCCCCCGCGTTGTCCGGCCCTGAAGCCGACTTTATGCGCATCAACCCGAACTTTACCAACCCCTGGACGGCGACCCCCACCCAGGAAAGCCGCACGGAACTGGCGGTTTCTCCCCCGTTGGATATCGAGGCGCTCTATCCCCTGCAGGCCGACAACGATGGCGATTGGCAGGCCGCTGTGGAAGGTGCCTTGCAAGGCGGCGTCGGCACGCACGCCGATAAGAAAGACAACGACGGCGATGGCTTGATCGACGAGCCCTCCGACGATTGGGATAACAACCTTTGGCCTTCCGGTGATTTCGACGGTGGGCGGGAAGCCGATCAGTCCGCCCCGGCGTTTATTAATAGCGGACGGGATTCCGACCGTGACGGTACGCTGGATGACGCCAACGTCAATAAATCCGATATATTGCCCGGCGGTTTGATTCGAATCGGCGATTACAATGGCAGCGTCGAAGATCGACCGCGTCAGCCTCGTCAAGACCGCGACCTTTTGGCCGGGTTCGTACAGCAGAGCGATGGCCACGATAACGATGGCGATTCACTCATCGACGATAACGGCGATTTCAACGGTGACGGGATCGACTCCTACGACCCCGAGTACCACGTCAATGACGACCCCGAAGGTGATGCCAACACGGACGGGATGCCGGGACTGGGCGGCCCGCATAGAGACGACGACTCTGACGCACCGGACCACATGCTCGACATCACGGCCGAGCAACAGGATACCAGCCGGTACCGCGAAGGGGCTACGCGAGGCAGTTTTGCCGACGACGATATGGACGGCTTTGCGGACTTCGACGATCCTCAAGTCTTTGCGGCTTGTTTCCGGCCCGAGCGGGACGGCGTCGATAACGACGGCGACGGTTTTGTGGACGAGCCCGGCGAGATGTATGTCGCGGCCTGGGATGACGATGAGGATGGACGGATGGATGAAGATCCGCCCGAGTTCCAGCTTATCGTGAACCTCGTCGATTACATCGATCAGTATATGCCCTCTCCGATCAATCAAGATGAAGATTACCTGAACGCAATCGGCAAGAACGAAGACGATCTGGTTCTCGCCGATGGCGTGACCGAACGCCTCTTCCACAACGGGATCAGCTCCAGTCGGCAGCGTGCGCTGCAACTGCACAAGCGCGGTTTTGCCGGAGCCGAGGTGCAGGGTGCGCAAGGTCAGCGGATGGAAGAGGACAACCGTTTCCTTCTGCCGAACCCGCCCGAAATCACCAACCCCACACGCTATCGTGGCGTGGAAGCCGTTCGCATCAACGAGGTGATGGCCAAACCGCTCATCCGTCTGGAGGCGGAAGAGGCGATTCAAGCCACCGATCTAATCCGTGCCGACGGCCAATGGATCACCAAGCGGCAACTGACCGGTGACGGTTTCTCCGTCCAGCAGGGTGGCGACGACAACGGCCTCCTCACCTTCGATGTCGGCACGATCGGTGTGGATCCAAAAGCCTTTAGCCTCACCATTGAAGACACCAACTGGGGCTCCACCGACAGTACGCAGTTCTTGTACCGTGGTTTTGAGGGCACGATTTATCCGTTGCTGCCCATGCCCGGTTTGTTCGACGCGCTTGCACCGAACGTGATTTTTGCGGTCACCAATGTGATACCCAATACGCAACCGGAAGCCCTGCCGGAACTAGGGGCCAACTCCGAAGTGGCCACGTGGCGGTTTACCGGGATCCCGGCGGGG
Organism: uncultured bacterium; assembly: GCA_964436365.1. GTDB lineage: Bacteria > Hinthialibacterota > Hinthialibacteria > Hinthialibacterales > CAYTDF01. Next base: position 7,408 of record CAYTDF010000083.1, read on the forward strand.
GTTTACGATTTCGCTCTGTTCCTGGGGCCGTTTGAGAAGATGGAGCCGGAGGTTCGCTATCTCTTCAACGGCAATCCGATCGTGTTGCGTTCGGACACGGAGATCATGGCGACGAATGCCGGGGGACCGTATACCCACGTAAGCGAAGACCTTGGGGATCCCATGGCCGAAGCCGACACCCAGGTCGCGCCTTACGATCCCTTCAGCTGGCCGTATGCCGCGCCGGGGATTTTCAATCTCACCGAGAACGACGCGCTGATGCTGCGCGGTTTCATGCCGCAGCTGCCCCCGAATTACGTCATTACGGGCACCGGTGGGGCGTTTAGAATGGCGCTGCAACGCTACAACCAACGCGACTTCACCGAAGCGACCGGCTACAAGAACACGCGAAGCGAGCTGCTCTTACCCTATCGTTTGACGCCTCTCTATCCGAATCAAGAATCGACGCGCATTGTGATCGAAAACGACGGCGTGCTCGAGGTGACGATCGTCGCGCTACGGCCAAGTGACACCGGCGTCGACCGCGAGCGAGGCTTTTACACCACCTCCTTCGACCGTATCGAACTTTTCGATTTGACCCGGCAGTACGTCGAACTGGTCAATCTTTCGCCGGACGATATCGATATGGAAGGTTGGAGTATCGAGACGCCTTTCGGTAAGTACACGATCGACAGTAACCATCGTGGGGCTGTGCTGCCTCGAATCAAACCCTTGTTTGTGGATGACGATGGGGACCACGTAACCGACGGGCTTCCCGCGGGGGCCGCGCCTTACGAGCACCAGTTGATGCGGCGAAAAGACGATGGCAGTTACGGTTCCAGCACGAACCCGAATCCCGAACTCGAAGACAACCATCTCTTGCTGGTCGCGGACCGGACCGCATTCGAAAAGCATCTAAGTAACGATTACCCGGACACGCCCTCTCGATTCCACGACTTGAGTGACAGAATCTTGGAACTCGAACAGACGCAAGAACAGGCGTGGGCCTGGGATCAGAAACTCCAACGGAACACGTACAATCCGGCGATGAGCACCCCGTACGCGGATACGCGATTCAAGGTCGTCGACCGCGAATCCGATCTTCTTTCCGACAACCGCGATGTCAAACTCATCCGGCTTTACGATCCCGCCGGGAACATGATCGACGAGTTCCGCTATCAGACCAGTTTCAACAACCTTGTGGTTAACATTCCTGGGAACTACGCAGCCTATGCCAACCCGCGGGATGGCACCATCTATGCCGAGGGGGACCTAGAGGGAGCGCCCCCAGAGTCGGGAAGTATGGATGTGATCGCGGTGCCCGGTTACCGAGGTATGGAAACCAGCGAGCGCGCCGATCCCACCGAAGTCATCAGCGAGCAACGCGTCGCCGAACGAGACACCGTACTCGGGATCGATGCAGGAACCGTTTATGGCGACCGATTTACGCCCAGCTACCGTCTCTTGGCGCGTGACGCCTACATCGAGACCGACGTGCGCGCGACTCTTCCCGGTTCGCGTGGCAACTTCATGACCTACAACTTCGATACCGATTTCGGATTCGAGGATATCCCCGGTTTCGAGGGGACCCAGATACCTTCCGGGAGTTATAGCCCCGGTGCCGACCGTTCCACGGTAGACCGGCCTCCGCAGGGCGGCTGGGATTTCGTCGGCGACGCGCCCGATCCGGGTGCTTTCGCAACGGGGACACGGAAGTACAAAGGACAGGAGGTTCCGTTCTTCCCAGCGCGTCTGCCCGAAGCGGGCCCCTTCCTCTCTGGCGAAGAATGGCCCTCAAAAAATAACAGCGCTGGGGAATTGCTGTTGGCAGAGCAGTTCTTGAACTTCCGTCAGGCGCTCTTCCACAGCGGTCTCGGTGGCTATGAAAACTACCAGCCTCGCTCCCCGCAGGTTCTCTATTCCGGGAGTTCCGCAGAGGGCGATATCGTCGCCTTCACCTGGGAACTCGGCATTCGCGAGCTCGTCCGCGCCGGGTTTGACCCCGACACCGAAGATATCGTCAATATCCGGGTCTATGGCCGCAATCATGTGGTCAATTCCGCGGCGGGAGGCGCTTTGGGTCGTTTCCAAACCGATGTTCCTTTACCTGTGGGTGAAGTCGCGATTCGCTATGCCTATGGCTCCCAATGGGTCGATTTCGAAACCTTCGCGAAGGTACGGAGCGGTGATTCCGTTGGCAGTGTCGATCTTTCGGAGATTGCCGAAGGGGCTTCGTCCAACAGCGCCTACTCCACCGATCTGGAATCCTCCTCCGGCGACGAACCGACGGTCAAACTCCAACTGTTGTTCCGCAAGACGACGGGCGACTTCCAGGGTGACGTGATCGATAACTACTACTTCCACCATATCGAAATCGCTGGCCGTGGCCGTAAATCCAATGTGAATGGCGGAGAGGACGGACGATACCGCGCGACCATCGCGGGGACGCCCTTGCGCGACAACACCGGGTACATTCCGGGTTCCGCGCGACGCCGGTTCAGCATCGGGTCGACCTCGCAACGTGACCCCGACGACATCATCGACAACACGCCGTTCGTCAAAAACGGGCGTCTAGCCTCGTTGGGCGAGATCTCGCGCATCATGACCGGCAAGCGTTTCGAGACGGTCAACACGCCGCTGATTTCGCAGCGTCTAGAGGATCTCAGCGTGACCGCCGATGCCGCTCCCAATCCGCGTTCGGTTGGCGAACTGGCGCAAGCCGGAGGCGGCGCCAACAGCGGATCGCTTCGCGAACGGCGCACCTTGGCCCAGCTCGAACGGCTCGACCAGTACGAGAATCAATACGCGAATCTCTACAACATGATCACGACCATGCCCGACATCTACACCGGCGGGCTGATCAACATCAACACCGCGCCCCGTGAAGTGTTGATGGCGCTTCCGGCGTTTCCGTTGGGGACGGGAGCCGAGCCTGAGATTGAGAATAACGTCCGAGACCGGATGCTCTTCAACGCGGTGGTTGCCGACTACATTCTGGAAGGCCGGCGGCCCGAAGGGCGCGACGGCGGTTTCGGAGTCCAAGGTGTGGACGATGACGACCAGGGCACGACCGGTGACGAGTTCGAAGAGTACCGATTGTGGACGGTCGGCCGCGCGAAGAAGGACTGGAAAACGTTTGCCGACAACGCTGTGCAATCCGCGTTCCGCGACTCCGATCTGCGGCCTGAGTCTGTCGAAGGCACGCAGGTCGACGTCAACAACACCGGCGCGGCGACGGTTGTCGCCCGATCCGACGACGGACCTTATGAGGACATCGGACGGCTTCTCTCGGAACTGACGCATCTGCGCCGCCGCGAACGATTGGCACAGCAGATACGTACAGGTCGAGACCGGACCATGGACGGGAAGCCGGATATGCCCGGCGATCTACGCGATCGGCTGAACAGCAGCCGTTCCCGCGTTCAGCTCTCCGAGCCGCTGACGCCTGAAGACATGGAAAGAATGATGCACCGAATCAGCAATCTCATCACGGTTCGGTCTAGGATTTTCTCGATTATGACGCGCGGACGTGCTTTCGCTGCTGGAGAGTTAGCCGCGCAACGGGACCTGGAGACGGTTTACCGCAAATAGGTCCTCGGCAACCGCGTACCTGAAGTTTCACGGGAACGAGTCTTGCGGACCGTTCCCGGTGAAGGAGACGAAACATGGCTCCGCATACAAAATATCGGCTCATCCTCGGTGCGGCGCTCGCGCTGCTCCTCGTCGGCGGAATGTCGCCACACGCGCTCTTTGCCGGTGGGTTGATTACCATCGACAATGGTGGCTTCGAGGAGGGGGTCTCCTCTTGGTCCGCCGCGCCACAGAACGTGGTGAAGTACTCGGACGCTGCGGTTTTCGGCGAAACACCGGGGGGCGCTCTCGGTGAATCGGGACTCAGTGTCTCTACGGGGGAAGAGGCGATTCATCAGGGAGGTTTTATCGACCCTGGGATCGGGGCTGGGATGTTCCGTGTGACGTTCCAGTACAACGGCCCAGCGGCCGTATTCCGTGTCTCGCTCTACAATGAGGGGACTTCCGGACAGGTTTCCACCATCCGGCAGACGACAGCCACGCCCGAAAAGGGATTTGCGACCCTTTCGGCCAATGTCCGCTATAACCCGGTCAATATGAACCCGGTTTTTCTGCAGATCAGCGCGTATTCGATCGCGATCAGCCCCCGGCGTCCAAAAGCGTTCATTGACGGGATCAAACTAGCTTCGATCTCCACGAGTAATCCTTCGCTGAAGCCCGTGGATACACCCCCATTGGAGAATTTCCTACTGCCGGAGATGAACTCCGCATTGGCGGGGCTGGGCCGTACCGGTCTCGGACAACCGATGCCGACTCCGCACCCGCTCAAAGATAAACTCGTTGTCGAAGCCAAACCGCCGATCTTGGTTGTCAGCCAAGACAGCCTGGAAGAGAATCTCAGCCGGATCGATGTTCGGGTGGTGCATTCCGACGGGTCGATTTTGACCTTTGATAGCGAGGATGAAGTCAACGACGCCAACAGCGAATTGACTGTCGAGATTCTCGACTTCACGTCGCAAGATCCTCGCGTATCGCTCTTCTTTGTCGGCGGCGGTATGGTCAGCGGCGTTGGCAAGAACAGCATCACGGAACCGTGGCCGTTCGATCTTGGCAAAGCGATCTACAACCAAGACGAACTTCATGTTCGCGCTTTGCGCGCCGAAGACATGGATGTTCAGCTCCTGGTGCGCTACAAACGGAAGATAACCGACGCCGAAGGCGATGAGGACCTCGAACTGGCGACTGTGATCCCGCTCTCGGTCCGTGTCGATCCGAACCTGCCGGTCTCGGGCTACGATGTTCCTGTCGGCGGATCCCCGAGAACGCCTCCCAGGGATCGTCTTCCCGACGAGCGTCTCAACCGTCTCTTCCGCGAAAGGCTTTAGGTGGCCCCAAGTCAGAACTGTTGAGTTGCCTATTGCCTGGCTGCAGGCGCTTCACGTGCTTACGCAGAGGCTTCATGGCAATCGTTAGGGCCAAATTCTCTGCTTCCCGGACAGCTCATAGGTGTTATTTCTGGTAGACATTCGGCTTCGATCTCCCT
>CAYTDF010000084.1:0-3471 GCA_964436365.1 uncultured bacterium
TCGATGATGGCCAACCTGCCCGCAAGCGGAGAGAAGTACACGGGCGGCTGGCGCATAATCCGTCTCCTTTACGACCCGGACGTCGACACTTTGATGCTCGGGTTTCAGATTGTCTCCACGGCCAACCCCGATACCGACGTCTCCACCACCGTTTTCGTGGATGAGATCGTCGTAACTCCGCTCAACAGTCTCACCCGCAACCAAGTGGGCGAGCTGCTGGGAATCCCCGTCATCGACACCCCAACGCCAACGTCTACTACCACTCCGACCCCCACGCTGACTCCTACCGCCACCGAAACGCCGATACCGACCGATACACCCACAAGCACGCCGACAGAGACGCCGTTGAACATGGAAGCCCATGCGTCCGGTGTGACATCTGTGGCCTTCACGCGAGACGGGGCGAGTTTCCTGACGGCTGGCGAGGACAGACTGGCGAAACTGTGGAACGCAGAGACCGGCGAACTGCTGACGACCTTCTCAGGGCATAAGGGTGTTCTCTCGGCTGCCGCGATTTCGCCTGGAGCGACTCGTGTCGTAACCGCCAGCGCGGATAAGACAGTGCGGGTGTGGGACGCTCCCAGCGGCCGGTATCTAAGAAAGTTCGCCAAGCACCGGGCTCCGGTTCTATCCGCCGTGTTCTCACCCAGCGGTGAGGAAGCGCTCACCGGCGGCGGTGACGATAACGCGCGGCTGTGGCGCGTGGAGTCTGGGAAAGAGATCCGAGTCTTCACGGGGCATCGCGATGACGTGACGTCCGTGGCCTTCTCATCCGATGGTCAGCAAGTCCTGACCGGTAGCGCGGACTGGACTGCCGCTTTGTGGGATCGAGCGACCGGTGAACTCGTCCGGTCGTTCATCGGGCACTCGGGTCGTGTTGAAGATGTCGCGTTCTCCTCGGACCGTCAGCGAGTCTTCACCGCGAGCGAGGACGGTTCCTTGAGAGTGTGGGATACATCCAATGGTGAGACGACTGGAATCTGGCGTGGCCATGAATCCGGTGTACGCGGGCTGGCTTTCTCGGCCGATGACGCCTGGGTACTGACAGCGGGTGAAGATCAAACCGTGAAGCTCTGGAATGTCGCGGCAGGAACAGTGAGACGCACATTCGAAGGCCACTCGGCTGCTGTAACCGGGGTCGCGCTCTCCCCCGATGGCGGCAAAGGCTTGAGCGGCAGCGAGGACGGGACGGTGCGGCTCTGGGCCCTGAGCGAGTTGTACACGACACCGACGCCCATCCCTGCGGAGATCACTATCGATCTTCCCGATCTCCCCGCAGGCGCGAAGCCTCTGGAGATGATCCTGATTCAACCGGGCACGTTTATTATGGGGGCGCCTTCGGGGGAGCGGAACCGCGAATCCGACGAAACTCCGCACCAGGTGACGATCTCCAAACCGTTCTACATCGGTACGTACGAGGTCACGCAGGCGCAGTGGGAGGCGCTTATGGGTGGTAATCCCTCTTACTTCGACGGGAGTCCAAATCGCCCGGTTGACCAGGTCTCCTGGAATGATTGCCAAATCTTCATTCAGGCGCTCAACGCGCTGGGGCAGGGCTTTTTCCGCTTGCCGACCGAGGCGGAATGGGAATATGCGTGTCGTGCGGGAACGGATACGCGGTTTTCGTTTGGCGATGCGCTGGCGTGCGACGACCAAATCATCTACTGCGCTCTGATGGACGAGTACATGTGGTGGTGTGCGAACAACGATCCGAATGGATCGAAGGAGGTTGGCTCGAAACTGCCGAATCCTTGGGGTCTGTACGACATGCACGGGAATGTTCTTGAGTGGTGCTTGGACTGGTATGGGGCTTACCCGATCGGTCTTCAGGTTGATCCACAGGGGGCCACATCGGGCTCGTCCCGCGTTCTACGCGGCGGCACCTTCCGCAACTACGCCCAGAGTTGCCGGGCAGCGAATCGCGGCCAGTTCTTACCCAGCGAACACAACTACAGCTTCGGTTTCCGTCTGGTGCGAGAGAGCGAGGAGGGCGTATCGAGACCAACGTCAACAGTTCCCCCTACTCCTACCTCAACTCTTACTCCCACTCGCACCCCCACTCCCGCTCCGACATGGACACCGGTCTCCGGCGCACCGGAGATCACGATCGGTCTCCCCGATTTGCCTGGGGGCGTAACTCCCCTGGAGATGGTGCTGATCCAGCCGGGGACGTTCGTGATGGGTTCGCCTGACGACGAGACGGTGCGGTCTAGCCATGAAGGTCCGCAGAATCAAGTAACAATCTCCAAACCGTTCTATCTTGGCAAATTCGAGGTGACACAAGCGCAGTGGGAGGCGATGATGAGGCGTAATCCTTCCTACTTTAGTGGGAAGCCGAATCACCCCGTCGAACAGGTGTCGTGGAACGATTGCCAGGTCTTCATTGAGCGGTTGAACGCTTTGGGGCAAGGAACGTTTCGGTTGCCAACAGAAGCGGAGTGGGAATATGCGCTCCGTGCGGGTACGACGACCAATTTCTTTTGGGGAGATGATAAGTATTGGACGCAGGCCGATCAATATGCTTGGTACGACAAGAACACTTCCCTGGATGGAACGAAGGAGGTTGGACAGAAGCAACCGAGTTTGTGGGGCTTGCATGATATGAGTGGGAATGTTTATGAGTGGTATGAGGACTGGTACGGGTCTTATTCAAGCGAACCTCAGACGGATCCGCAGGGCCCTCAAGCCGGCTCGAACCGCATCTTGCGTGGCGGCTCCTGGTACGAAAGCGCCCAGAGTTGCCGGTCGTCGCGTCGCGGCTACCATTCGCCCAACGGCCACTACAGCCACTTCGGTCTCCGTCTTGTGCGGGAGTACGTTGAGGGCGAAACGGTGCCGACGCCGACTCCAACACCCACTCTCGAACCGGCGCGTGAGATCACAATCGAACTTCCTGGACTGCCTTCCGGCGCGACCCCCCTAGAGATGGTCCTGATCCCCGCGGGAACCTTCACCATGGGGTCGCCTGCGGAAGAGCAGGACCGAGAAGCCGACGAGAGTCCGCAGCACGAGGTGACCCTATCACAACCTTTCTACATCGGTGTGTGTGAGATTACCCAGGCGCAATGGGAGGCTCTCACGGGCGAGAATCCGGCCCATGGCTACGGTGTAGGCGATGATTATCCCGTGTACAACGTGAGTTGGGACGACTGCCAGACGTTTATCGAGCGATTGAACAGCTCGGGACGAGGAACGTTTCGCTTACCAACGGAATCGGAATGGGAATATGCGTGCCGGGCGGGAACGACGACACGATATTACTGGGGTGAGGACCCGGCGGATGCGTACATGAGCGATCACGCGTGGTACTACAGCAACTCAAGCAAGCAGTCGCAGCCTGTAGGCCAGAAACTGCCGAATCCGTGGGGACTTCACGATATGGGCGGAAACGTCGAGGAGTGGTGTCTCGATTGGTACGGGGATTATCCGAGTGGCAGTGGCGCCGATCCATCAGGCCCCGCATCAGCTACG
>CAYTDF010000084.1:3481-12367 GCA_964436365.1 uncultured bacterium
TCTTGGTTCGGCGCTTGGGGTCCAGGTAAGTGCCGTTCAGCTGAACGCGGCTACACTGTCCCGGACTTGACGGACAAGGGTATCGGCCTGCGCCTCGTGCGGGAGTACCCGTGAGGGATAGGGGGCTGCAAGACCTACTGTATAATATCTAGCGTGAAGGCTGACTCTTTTACCGGCGCAACTGCCCCGAGCCGCCGAGCGGGAGATTGCCGCTTCCCCCGTCGTCACGCTGGGAGCGCTTGACCGCCATTCGTCTACCTTTAAGCCCTTCGTCGCCCAGAAGCAGCGCCCGGTCGGCGTCTTCCATCAGTTTGTCGATCATGCACTCCAACTGCCCGTTCGCACGGTTCAAGCCGAAGAACTTCTCGTTGACCCAGTGTATGATATCGGCCTCGGTCACCGGTTCGTCCTCGTAGGTTCCCCGCAGTTTTTCAAACGGATCGGGCATCTCTTTCGGCAGCGCCTCGTCTCGCACGTCGAACGCGTACATGAGCTGTTCGACCGTCGGTGGAAACCCGCCTTTCGCTACCATCAGTTTCGCACACGCGCACATGATCTCGTTGTCACGCTTGCCGCAATCCGGACAGAGAAGCCGAGTCAGCTCGCTCCGGTTGTGAAGACGTATATTCTCGGATTTCGGTGTGTGCTCCGCTTCGCAGTGCGTGCAAGGAACGACCGCGGCATGACTCAGTTTTCCATAGCGGGCGAAGGTGCTCTTCTGCATACCGCCCTCGGACGAAGATGAAGCGAACGGATTCAGTTCCGTCTCGCCCGATGAATTATCACGTCGCCCCGATGAATCATCACGTCGCATAGTAGTATCCTAACTCCCGTTTCTCTCCGCCTGTATGCCAATCAGACATCACTTTCAATGGACAGTCCACATAACTTTACTCCAGAATGCACGCGCTGCAAAGCATTGGCAACGAATCGGCCAATTGCCGGGGTGTTTTCTCAACCGGCCTGTTCGCGTCGTTGCCGGGCCGCTTCGAACAGCAAGACAGCGGCGGCGGTGGAGGCGTTCAACGAATCCGCCCGGCCCCGCATGGGGATTTGGACCGTCTTATCAGAGCGCTCCAGCCAGAAACCGCTCAATCCCTCGTGTTCGCTGCCGATCAGTACCGCACGAGGACCCGTCCAGTCGGTTTCGGTGTAACATTCTGTTGCCCCGGGTGAAGCGGCGATGCGGATCAGGCCTTGTTCCCCGAGCCATGCATCCGTCTCTTCGGCGGTGGCAGTGACGATGGGGACTGAAAAGACCGTCCCTAGGCTGGCGCGAATCGCGTTGGGATTGAATGGATCGGTGACGCCGTCGCAGACGATGACCGCGTCCACACCGGCTCCATCCGCCGAACGGAGCATCGCACCCAAATTGCCCGGCTTTTCGATGGCTTCCAGTACTAATACAAAGGAGGCTTCACTCAACCGCAACGCCGCTAGTTCATGGCGGGGGGGAATGGCCGTGGCGACCATGCCTCCAGATCCCTCGCGATAGGCCAGTTTGACGAAGATTTCCGGAGTAACGTGCAGGACGGTTTCGGAGGTTTCACAGAGCTTCTCGAGAATGTCGCGTCCCGCTTCGGAGACGAGCGACTCGCATAGCAGAAGCGTTTGAAACCGGACCCCGCTTTGTAGAGTGTCAACCGAATCTAGCGCGCGGCTCAGCTCGGTCACGCCTTCGATGACAGTCAACCCCACGCGTTCGCGTTCGCGCCGTTTTTGCAGCGCCCGCACCTGTTGCACCCGGGGGTTCTTCAGGCTCGTGATCTGTTCGGGGTCTGGCATCCGGCATCTTCTCCCGCCGTGTCGCTCGGCTCGGAGCGAGGATGGACGGCACGGGCCGCGCATGCAAGCCCCGCCGCCTTGAATATCCCCCACGGGGCAAGCACACTTCGTCTTTACCGGATACAGAGGAGACAAACAATCATGATGACTTCGCGTGAACGAGTGCTCGCGGCCATCGCCCACAAGGAGCCTGACCGGACCCCCATCGACTTTGGGTCGATGCGCTCCACGGGGATCATGGCCGTGGCCTATCACCACCTGCGAGAATATATGGGTGTAGCGGGTGAGACCATCCGTATTTACGACGTGGGCCAACAGCTGGCCGAGCCGGAAGCGGAGATTCTGGAGCGTTTCCAGGTCGATGTGTTGGATGTGGTACGGACCCGTCAGCCCGCGCATCCCGATGGCGGAGAGTGGCAGCCTTTCGACCTCGTCGATCTCCTGCAACTGCCACACGAACACATCCCCGCCGAAGTGCCCGCCTCTTTCAAGTTTCAGCCGGATGGCGAGGGCGGCTTGGCGATGATGAATGAGGACGGCCAGATTCAGGCCAAGAAACCCAAGGATTCGTTCTATTTCGATCCCGTCTTGCATCCTCTGGCGGAGGCGGAGACGACATCCGATATCGAGCGGCTTTGGCCCGCCCACTCACCCAGCCAAGAAGAGCTCGACAAGCTGCGCGACCGCGCGAAGTATCTGCGTGAGAACACCGACAAAGCTCTCCTGCTTGGCTTTGGCGGCAACATCCTCGAAGCGGGGCAGGGGCTGCGTGGCTGGGAACAGTTCATGATCGACCTGGCCATGGGTGAGAGTTTCACTGAATACCTCCTCGATAAGATGGCCGAGCAGTCGGTCGAGAATCTCACCCGGGTGCTCGATACTGTGGGGCCGTACATCGACGTGATTCAGATGGGCGACGATCTCGGAACACAGGCCGCGCCGCAGGTATCGCCCGCGACCTACAACGAGAAACTCTTCCCGCGCCACAAGAAGATCTATCAGGTGGTGCACGCCCACCCCACTGACGTCCATGTTTTTCTTCATTCTTGCGGATGTATACGTCCGTACATTCCCAAACTGATCGAGGCCGGTGTCGAGATTCTCAACCCTGTGCAAACCTCGGCTACGGGTATGGACCCCTCCGAACTCAAGAACGAGTTTGGGAAAGATCTCACCTTCTGGGGCGGCGGTTGCGAAACGCAGAGCACGTTACCCAATGGGACTCCCGAGCAGGTGACCGAGGAGGTCAAACGGCGAATGGAGATTTTCGCGCCAGGCGGCGGGTTTGTTTTCAATCAGATACACAATATCCAAGCCGGAATCCCGCCCGAAAATGTCTGTGCGATGTTTGCGGCGGCGGGCGGTATGTGAGCCACAGGACTATCCACGAGGCGGAGGACTTTAGAGCGTCTTTCGATCGTTTTTTCGGTAGGGCACACGAAGTGCCCTCGTGGCCGAGCGTTTATTATTATTAATCGTAAATTCTTTTTAGGAGACACTTGAATATGCGTAAGACGACACTTTTTCTCGCGATCGTCGTATCTCTCGGGCTCGCGTCCGGCCCCGCGTTCCCGGCAAGTGATGCGGACCTTTGGGCGGAAGCGGCCGCCAACGGTGAGACCGCGCGGACGACTTTCTTGCATTGCCGGGATTTCGTGCGGGGCTGGCTGGAGCATGCCGACCCCCAGAGCGGGCTGATTCCCCGGAACCTTGGACGGGATCATTATTGGAACGCTCAGGATGCGGCGGCGGACAATTATGCGTTCATGGTTCTGACCTGCTCGCTGCTCGACGAGCCGATGTTCCACGGCCGGATGCGGGAGATGTTGGAGAGCGAAAAACGGCTGACCTCCCGGGTCGGGCCGATGACCGACGACTTCCTCTTCGAGACGCAAGCCTTCCGCAACAAAGAGTACAAGATGGACCGCATCATCTTTGGCGCGTCCGAGTATGCCAAAGACGGTCTCCTGCCGCTCACCGAGTGGCTCGGGCCGAGCCCGTGGCTGGATCGGATGCATGAGCTGGCCGACGCTATCCTCGAACACGCCAAGGTGGAAACACCCGTGGGGCCGGTCATTTCTACCAGTCACGAAGTCGCGGGCGAAATGCTCCAAGTTCTTTCGCGGCTCTATTGGATGACGAAGAAAGAGTCGTACCGGGACGCCGTCTTTGCGATGGCCGACTACTTTCTGTTCCACGCTCTGCCCACGCGGCAAGAGAAACTGAGCCTCGACGATCACGGGTGCGAGATCATCGGCGGGCTTTCGGAGGCCTATTATCTCGCCTCCAAGATCGATCCCGAAAGGCACAAAAAATACAAAGCGCCGATGCACGAAATGCTTGACCGCGTTCTGGAAGTCGGACGGAACGAGAACGGCTATTTCTACATGCTGGTCAACCCGGTCACGGGTGAAGTGCTCCGCGAGGAGCTGACCGACAACTGGGGTTACGACTACAACGCCTACCTCACCGTGGCCGAGGTCGATGATCATCAGCCCTATCGTGACGCTGTCCAGTTTGTGCTCGAACGCATCATCAATCAGAAGGACTACAAGTGGGAGGGCGGCATCGCCTACGGCTACGCCGATTCCCTCGAGAGTGGTATCAACCTGTTGAACCGGGTTCCGGTCGAGAGTGGTTTCGCCTGGGTCGAGCATAACCTGCCGGTGCTGCTCGCGCTTCAGCAAGACTTCGGCGTGGTCGCGGGCTGGCACGGTGATGGCAACTACGTCCGTACCGCCATCATGCTTGCGCTGTGGAAGACGAAGGGTGCGCAGATTCGGCCGTGGCGCGGAGATGTTTCGGTGGGCGGCGTTGTGGAGGATGGGGTTCTGTATCTGAGTGTGCAGTCTGTGTGGCCGTGGGAAGGAAAACTCTATCTGGACATTCCCCGCCACAGTGAATACTTTCACATCCCCACCGACTATGCTCGGCTGAACCAGTTCCCCGAATGGTTCACCGTAGGTAAGAAGGATACCGTGGTCATTATCTACGAGGCCGGTTCTGCCGGCCGCGCGGGCGGGCTGGAACTCCGCCAGGGAATCCCGGTCCAGACCGCGAAGGACAAACCCTTCCGGCTGAAGATCCAGGTGATGAAGTAGGTCGAGCGCCGCCGTCTCGATTTGTGCTTACGTATAAACGAACTGCACGGAGACCGTTCCGCCGGTGTCGACGGTCACACGGACCCAGTGCGCGCTGAATCCGTTGGGAAAGACGTGGTACGCGTAGCCCTCGGCGGGGACGGTGATCTCTTTGTAAGCGTTCCAACTGCCGTTGCCCAGGAAGTCGACTTCGATTTTGAAGGTCACGGCCTTCCCGGCGTCGTGGTTGAAATGCACCGTCTTCTTGTCGAAGCCGGTCATTAGGAACGGCTCGGAGACCGCGCCCGGCTCCACCTGCGTTTCCCGCCACGGGCCGCCCCGACCCTGTGGCTTGCCGTACTGCCAGAGCTCGTCGATATTGCCGAACCAGAGCCCGGACTGCGGTTGACCCACCGCCTGGTCGGTCTGGTCGCCCGCCATCACGAACAATCCCCGGAAGAAGCAAAAGTCGGGCACAATACGTAGATGATTGGCGATCGGCTTGATTCCCCACGTCTCGCCTTCGTAGACCATGCATGGCAGTTCGTAGAAAATCCCGTGGGCGTCCATCAAGAAACGTTCGGTCTGGGCCTCGCGAATACGGAACCACTCGGTGTTCCAAGCGTGGTCGAATGAATGACTGCCTTTCGGAAGGCGGTACGTCTTCCAGCGGTCGTTCGCGAAGAGTTTCAACAGCACCGACGCTCGGTCCCAGCCGACGGCGAAGATCGGATCTCCGTATTGGTTCGCACCTGACTCTTTTCCATAGACCTCCACGAACGGTTCCCGCTCGAGAATGGTCCATTCCTTCCCGTCCCATTCCGCCAGACGACCTCCGTGGCGCTGACCGAGATGTTCCGGTTCGTGATACGTGTTGTTGGCCACCACCACCCGGTCGTTGGCGGTGTACGCGCCCTTAAAATGTGCGCGCGTATCCTTGGGTAGGTCCAGCGTTTCGGTTAAGTCGAACAGCTGCGTGGCTTCGAGGGTGTGTACGTCGACTTCGAAAAACGGCCCCTCCATTCCCAGGAAATAGACTTTGTTTTTCGGATCGGTGAGGTGTTTTACAGTCGCGGTCAAGCGGTAGCCTTGTATCGCCTCGATCGTGCGCACATGGCCCGCGGCGTCGATGATATGTGGGCCGATGATGGCCTGTCCGCTGGGCCGGTGAAGCATACGGTTGGCGAAGGTGCCCACCACGCTCTCCGGGTGTTTCCGTGATTTGAGGTTTCCGTCGATCTCAAGCAGCCCGGTCCCGGAGCCCCGAATGTGGGCCACATAGGAGACTGCCCACAACCGGTCCGCCCAAGGAATCAGAGCGCCGATCCCCGCTTCGGTGATATTCTCCATCCCGGCGAGTGTGCTCATCTCCGGGAAGACACCTTTGACGTGGAGGGAGGGTGAGTTCTGTGCCGCCTCGGTCGTTTGCGCCCAAATCCTCAGTGAGCAACAGAAGACGGTGGCCACGATCAAACTGATTCCCGTGCACCGCTGAACGAACCTCTTATAGACGTCATAGTTCATGGACTTTCTTTCCTTTCGGCCCGGTCTAGTGCGTTTTCACGCAGACTCCCGTCCATTTCCCGTACACGGTCTTCCCAACCCTTGGTCAGGCCGATACAGCCCTTGCGCAGGAGGTAAGCGTCCAGCAAGGACTGGGGATGTTCGGGGTGACCGATACGCGAGGTCGCCTCGCCCGGCAGGCCTGCTACGTACGCGTCCGTCAAGCCGAAGACATCCACAATCGAAACTCTCGAACCGCAGACCCAGCCGAACCCGCCGATATTCTCCGAGGCGACCACCACCGGACCGAATCTCTCCGCGTAGTTCCGCAAAGCCACTGCGAACTCGGTATCGCGCAACCCTTCGGAACGGATCCTCTCCCATTTGTTGTACCGCCAGTAGGAACTCTCCCGCGTGATCACTTCACCTTTCGGGACGCGCCGGGTGAGCAGTTTCTGCGCGGGGTCGAAAAAGTTCTGACAAAAGGCTGCAACGCACAAAAGTAAGACCCCAAAAGGGAACCGTCGGTGCCCGATCCGGGCTAGAGCCCAGACGCCGAGAGGTACCGTCGTGAAATAGACGGACAGAAGAAACCGCCCTCGCATGAAATCGCCGCCCACAGCCAGGATGTATGACAGATGTAAGACCAGGCCCAGTAGGACGCAGAGCCCCGTCAAGGCTTGAGGATCGCTTCTCTTACGGACCTTTCGTATGAAGATCCACCCGGCCCCGAGAAAACCCGCGACCGCCGCGCATGCTGGGAACGGTTCATCGCGGAAGATGTCCATCAGGTAGGCCCAGCCGTGCCCAAGCCTTGCTCCGAGAGGGATCACGCCGGTCTTGGCATAGAAGGTGTTTGGCAGCGGGGCGCCATAGTAGGCCGCCGCCCACAGATACCAACCCAGCAACGCCGTAAGGCTGAGGCCCAGGAGGAATCCCGGACCGGCACCCGGATTCCTCTCGATGCGCGGCAGGCGGATCCAGGTCATCAGTGCAAACACGGCGAGTGGCGTGACGAGTAGCGCGTGGTCGAGGCGGCTGAAGACGACCAGCGTTCCCCAAGTCACGATCCACGCCATTCTTCGCGCGGGCGGAGCCGCCGGGCCGTCGGCAAGCGCGGATACCAGCCACGCGGCGAGTAAGACATTTGTAAGCGCATTTTCCAGCCCTGAAGTCTGAAATTCGCGGAAGGTGTAAGAAGCCGCCAGGAGGACTGAGAAACAGACCGTCTCCCACACCCGGTACCGGTACAGCCTTCCCATAATCGCGATCGCGATCACCGTCAATCCCAGCGACAGCCCAATTGCCAGCGCCTCCAGAGGCGCGAGGGAGCCTCCAGCCAGCAGCAACAGAAACCAGAAGGGATGGGTGAACCCTTGGACCCGCTCTCCGAGGTTGAAGACCGCACCGTGCCCCTCAAGCGTGTTACGAATAGTTCGGAACGTGATGTAGGCGTCGTCCGAAAGCCACGCAATCCGGTAAACCGCATACGCGACTCCGAGCGCGGCGGCGGCGAGGGCGATCCCACGGGCTGTTTTCTTGGTGAATAGTGCGTTTATCGACAGACTCCCAGGCGTTTTTCGTCGTGCGTACGATACCAGAACATCCGGAGCCGTCACCCTTTGGGCCGGAAGTGAGGGCTCGGGTATAGAAGCGCGGGGCAATTGTCCCAGCGAACGAACCCTTATCTTGCACGCGGCGGCGGGGCACGGTAAGGTTCAGACCGCGTTGGGCCTGTAGCTCAGCTGGCTAGAGCGCACGCCTGATAAGCGTGAGGCCGGTGGTTCGAGTCCACCCAGGCCCACTTCTGTGCCAACGCGTCGATGTTGTGGAGGTCAGGCCGTGGTGCCGGACCTCCGTCTAAAACCGAGGCACGGGTAACCCGACGGGGCTGTAGTTCAGCTGGGAGAACGCCGGCTTTGCAAGCCGGAGGTCACCGGTTCGATCCCGGTCAGCTCCACTCGGAATACGTTAGATTGGGTGCCCAAGAGGGTCTGTCTTATCCTCTGCCCGTCCGCTTCCCACCGGTTGAGTCTTTGTGAGGCTCCAGCGATTGGGAAAAAAGTGGGGGGTGGCCTTGTACGGCCTAGGGCGCTTCTGTATGTTCCCAGTCCGCGTTAGACAGGTTGCGGAACACGAGGTAAACTTTACTGGGGATTCGGAGACGATTTCCCAAACGGGTGGCGGGGTTAGGGTTGACTTTTAACCGAAACCACCTAAAATTACCGTCTGCGACAAGTTGGGGATTTTCCCCATGACGCGGGTGCGGGTCCGGTGGATCGTAAGATGTACCGGCTCTGCGTGCGATGCCTGTCACCGGCCTTTTGGCTGCTCCTGGCAGGCACGTTCTGTCTCTAGAGGTTTTACCTGGGATAGAGCGCATTGGTCTTTGATAATCGAGTCTACACGAGTCTTTTTGCGTCTGTGTTGCATTTTTGTAATACAGGTTGTGGGGTAGCGCTATGTTATGCAGTAGCGGTACCTCAAGTTATTAAGAGCTCATGGTGGATGCCTTGGT
>CAYTDF010000085.1:0-2652 GCA_964436365.1 uncultured bacterium
AATGTGCCGGAATTCAAAGCCAATCCGACACAGTTATCCTAAAGTTGTTACCTATGATTAACGGACAAGTGTATCAGTCGTAGGATCTCACGCAATCCCTGTGCGGATATGAGCCGAACAATGTGTGAGTGAACATTTCCACTGGGCCAAAGCGTCACCCCTTGGTGGCCACTGCGTGGGCTCGAGGGATAGAGCTCGCACGCCTTGCAGCGCATGCTGAGAGAGGCGACAGGGGTCTGCCTTTCCACCTCTCGAAATGAGAAGGTAGGTTAACGGCAATCTGTGCCCTCAGGAATAGTTTTTGTGGCGCGCTATAGGGTAAGATAAAGTGACTAGCGTGGGAGCGGCGTGAGACTCTGGATGGGGCTGTTCCGAATCGGAGCCACATGGACGATGAATAAGTCAGAAAAGAGAACGGAGCCGTTTCGAGGGGAACGACAAGAAGCCCTCACCGAGGGCCTGCACAAAGTCGTGGGGTTTGCCGACGAGTTGATCGCTCACACCGACATCGACGTTCTCCTTCGCCACGCCGTAGAAATCGTCCGAGAGAAACTGGGACTTGAACGGTGCGCAATCTTTCTCAAACGAGGGAACGAACTGCGGGGAACCTATGGAACCGACCGCCACGGCCGCACAACCGACGAGCGCGAGAATGTGACTCCCTTCAGCCAAGGACAGCAGGAGCGGCTCTTCAGTACGCTCAGCCCAGACGGTCGCCGCTGGGTCGTGAACGATGAACCGCACGTCGAATGGGACGGCGAGCGATTGGTGCCGGTCGGCGAAGGCTGGGTGGCCGTCACCCTCATCCAGTCCTCAACCGAACTCGTCGGATACTTGGTCAACGATAGCGCAATCACCCACGCCCCGCTGGACGAGGTCAAACAGGAGATCGCAGCCGTCTTCTGCTCTTTATTGGCAAGCATCATCACCCGCAAGCGGGCCGAAGAGGAACTTCTCGAAAGGAACGAGTTCATTCAGACGGTTATGGACAACCTCCCGATCGGCTTGGCGGTGCATACCATCGACGACGGTGTATTCCAGTATATGAACCACCGCTTCGAACAATGCTATGGGATTTCACGCGAGCTCACGCCGGACGTGGACGCTTTTTGGGTGCAAACGTTTCACGATCCGGAGTTCCGGGAAAGAATCCGCAAGCGAGTGGTCGGCGACGTGTCCAGTGGCGACCCGGCAAGAATGCGCTGGGAGAGCGTCCCCATCACCGGTGCGGCAGGCGAAACACGCTACGTCTCCGCCATGAACATCCCGCTCGCCAAACGAGACCTCATGATCTTGACCGTCTGGGACGTGACCGAGCACAGAGCGTTGGAAGACCAGCTCCGCCAAGCCCAGAAATTGGAAGCGGTTGGGCAGTTGGCGGGGGGAATCGCGCACGATTTCAACAACATCCTGCAAGCGATCCTTGGGTATACGGAAATGGCCAGGTCGGGCCTCGCGTCCACCGATCAACGCGCTCGGGATCTCGAACAGGTCAAGACGAGCGCGGAGCGAGCGGCGAGACTCACGCAGCAGCTCCTAGCCTTCAGCCGCCGCCAAATGATCCAGCCACAGGATATCGACCTGAATCGAGTCGTCACGAATCTATCGCAGATGCTTCCCCGCGTGATCGGTGAACACATCGAGTTGAACCTAAAACTCGGACTGGGCGCGGGGGGCGTTCATGCCGATCCGGGGGCGCTGGAACAAGTCCTGATGAACCTCTGCATGAATGCGCGCGACGCCATGCCGGGCGGCGGACAGATCGCAATCGAAACGCAGAGCGCCGTTCTAAACGACGCATTCTGCCAGACACATCCTTGGGCGGCCCCGGGTAGGTATGCGCTTCTGTCCGTAACCGATTCAGGAGACGGTATGGCGCCCGAGACGGTGGAGCATATCTTCGAACCTTTCTTCACAACCAAGGGTCCGGGCGAAGGCACGGGCCTCGGGTTGTCGATGGTCTACGGTATCATCAAGCAGCACCAAGGCTTGATTCATTGCCTGAGCGAGCCGAATAAAGGGACGTATTTCAATATCTACCTGCCGAGTATCGAAAGCGTTGTGGCGGCGGCAGAGAACGGAAGCCAGAAATCGACGCTGAGCCGGGGTTCCGAGACAATACTCTTCGCGGAAGACGAAGAGATGGTTCGCGATCTGGCCCAACGTGTTCTTGAGAAGCAGGGCTACCGGGTGCTTGTGGCCAAGGAGGGGGCCGAGGCGATTCGGATATTCGAAACGCATCGCGACGAGATCGACTTCGCCTTGCTCGACGTGGTCATGCCAAAAGTGGGCGGCCGCGAGGTCTACGAGGCGATCCAGGCGGTCAAACCGGAACTGCCGGTCTTGTTCTCCAGCGGCTACAGCACGAGCGCGATCCACTCCGGATTCGTCGTACGCGAAGGACTAGAGACAATCCAGAAACCGTACTCACCGAACGATCTCTTGCAAAAGATACGGGACTTGCTCGACGCAAGGTAACCGCAGAAAGAGTGCGACCCTGCTGTTCGGTCTGGCTTCGCTGCCTGAAAATTCCGGCGGTGAGTTCCTCGCAACCGCCAACGATTTCTTCCCCGAGAGCCATGTGGAGTTCAATCGGTTCGACATCGAAAGCGATTTCACCAACGCATCGCCTCCAGCGGATAGGGTGTCCTC
>CAYTDF010000085.1:2662-3458 GCA_964436365.1 uncultured bacterium
GCATCTCCCTCCAAGAACGTTTCGTACTATACTCACGGACGAATCGAGAGAATAACTTTTGAGGAAACACGATAGATTCTTCTTCCTGCGATTCATTCAATTATGCACTTGGCACAAAGGACTTTTTCGATGACGACAGTCAAAAGAGGCGCATTCACGATCGCGCTCGTCGCGCTATGCGGAGGTTGCTTCACCGGCGGCCCGGGGCGGGGCACGGTTCGTCCGAAGGAAGCGCTGGTCATCGCCGATTTCGAGACCGACGAATCCGTTTCCAAATGGGTTGACATCGCATGCGAGCGAACCGGCGAGCGGGCATCCCACGGACGGTACGGGATGCAATTCGATATACCCAAGTGGCAAGAGGGTGAGGAACCCCGGCCGGGTGCGCGGCTTCTCTACAATGACGGAGAGGGATTTCCACTCCGCGATTGGACCGGCTACAAATCGGTCATCGTCGATGCATGGGTGACGGGCGATGCACCGGGCAAACTCGGACTGAAACTGCGCGACAGCCGAGGTCAGAACAGCTGGACGACCCACATCACGGTCGAGCCGGGAAGACTCAACCACGCGGAACTCTCAATCGAGGATGCCGCGACCGATATGCACGTTTATGACGTACAAGAAGTTGTCCTCTACGCGCTCAGAGCGCCGAACGCTTTCACATTGACGGTCGACAACTTGCGGCTTCTCCCTCGTGAAAAGCCACCCCTCGCGGCGTTTGACCTGCGATACCCGAACTACAGAGGTTTGATTTTCCCCAACGGCGGCGATCTAGAAGTCACCGTAAACCTCG
>CAYTDF010000085.1:3468-4684 GCA_964436365.1 uncultured bacterium
AGCACGGTCTACACCCCAATGGGCTCGAACTCTCTCTATCTCTGAGCGACGGGAGCACGGAGACAACGGCAGCTCACCCGGTCCGCGCGGGAAGACAAACTCTAGCGGTCTCGCCCGGGGAATTACCCCATGGACCCGTGACTCTCACAGCCTCGTTGTTGCGAAAGCGAGATGGAAGAACGTTGCGAGAACAGAGCTGGCCGTTGCGAAAGATCGCCGTGGCCGAAGCGAATAAGCTCGCCGTCTACATCGACCGCAGCAACAACGCCATTGTGAATGGAGAACCTTTCTTTCCGGTGGGCTGGTATGGCGCTGTGAATGAGAAGCACCTAGCGGAAGTGGCGGAGAGTCCCTTCAATTGCTATCTGGCCTATGGCACGAACCGCGTCCCGAAGGAGAGAATGCTCGACTTCCTCGATCGAGTGGAGAGCGCGGGCCTCAAACTCGTCTACTGCATGAATGACGTCTACCCGACGGCGAAACATTATGAGGGCAAGAACTGGGAGGGGATCGAGGGCAACCGGGCGATTGCCGCAGCGGTCGTGGAAGCCTATCGGGATCACCCCGCCGTTCTGGCGTGGTACCTGAATGACGAGCTCCCACGCTCTCTGGCTCCCAAGTTGGAGGACTATTACGAGCGCGTAAAGAACGGCGATCCAAACCATCCGTGTTTCATCGTCTTGTGCAACCGAAAGGATTTCCGCTACTTGCAGCAGACAACGGATATCCTGGGTGGTGACACCTATCCCATACCGGGCGATCCTGTGGAGTTCGTCAGCGAGATGACCGACAGGGCAAACGAAGCGGTTCGCGGGGCAAAGCCGGTGTGGCTGATTCCGCAAGCGTTCGGCTGGTATCAGTACAACTCCAAGAACCGTGACCGGAGCCACACTCCGACCTACGGCGAGTACCAGAGCGGGCGCGCGCCAACGCGCGAAGAGGCGCGTTGTATGACCTACCTGGCGCTGACGCACGGCGCGAAGGGATTGATCTACTACTGCTATTACGACCTGCGCGTTCTGCCGAATTACAAGCCGATGTGGGAATGGATGAAGGCTATCGGCCACGAAGTGAAATCGCTTTCCCCCGTGCTGTTGTCCCCGGACGATCTCGGCGTTGTTGCGTTCAGCCCCACAACCGCATCGATTCACACGAAACTGAAGAACTGGAACGGAAGGCTCTACTTGCTGGTAGTCAATTCCGACCATAGAGCCTG
>CAYTDF010000085.1:4694-9311 GCA_964436365.1 uncultured bacterium
GCCTGCGGGGTAACGTTCGACCTGAAGCGGAGTTCTCTCTCACCGATCGAGGTGATGTTTGAGAACCGTAACATCTCCGCCGACGGTTCGCGGTTCACCGATGGCTTCCAGCCTCTCGAGGCTCATGTCTACGATCTAGGACCGGGCGAGTGAACGCCCTCAACCGGAATGGAGAAAAGCATGGTTGTTCGTAAACTTCATACCGGTTTCACCTTGATTGAGTTGTTGATTGTCGTCGCGATTATTGGAATTCTGGCGGCTATCGCCGTTCCAAATTTTCTGAATGCGCAGATCCGCTCGAAGGTGGCTCGGGTGAAGGGTGAGATGCGCTCTTTTTCCACCGCGCTCGAGTCCTACCGTCTCGACTATGGCCGCTTCCCCTATCCAATCCTGGCTAAGTACACCGATATGTCGGGTATCCACACCCAGAGTCACATCGTCAAGGCACTCTTCGAACTGACCACACCGGTATCGTATATGGCCAGCGTCGATTATCCCGATCCCTTCTTTAAGACGGGCGACGGGTTTTGGATCAAGACCGTCCCCGCCTATTCGAGCTATACATACGTTAATTTCAAAGGACGTTGGGCATCGGAGTTTGCCCCAGACGTCTCGACCGACGCGTACGCGCTCGCCAGCTTCGGCGTGGACAAGTACGACAGCGGCGGTATCCACCCGGTCTTGGAGGCCACGCGAAATCAGCCCATCGGACTCCACCGCATCTACGACGCCTCCAACGGCACAATTAGCTGGGGGGACATCGTGCGCTACGGTGGCGACCACGGCGTGCCGTTCTCCATGTAGCCCCAATTCCGGCCGTCAGCACCCGCTTGTCTCCCATTGCACCGGCGTGAGGAGTTCGTACTCGCCGCAATTTTCCGTTCTTTTGTGTGTCCCACATCGCCGAATCCGTGTTACGCTAACCAGCAGTCAAAACACGCAATCTCGAAACATCGTGGAATGAACTCTAACACGAGATAGATCGGACAGAAAAATGAGAAGCATCTGGTTTTGCATTCTACTACAACTCGCTTCCGGCTACACCGAGTGCCTAGCGAACGACGGTGCATCGGCGAAGGAAAAACCTCGTTCCGAAATGCGGGAATGGGATATGCACTTCCGGTACCGGTATGACTACACCGTCCAAGAGACGGAGGGTCTGCGACGTGAGGCGGAACCGATCGAGGTGACACTCAGTGCGAGTGACGGTGAGATCGGGGACTGGCAAGAAGAGGTCCGGGTCCTTCGTGTGAAGTCGTCTGGGAGCGTCGTGCCGATCCCCTTCCAGGCACATGGCCGCGTCGTAGCCGTAAAACCGGATGCCGAGCCGTCAAAGACGGTGAGCACCAACATCGTCTTCATCGCTTCATGCCCGGCGAACGGAACGGCCACCTATTGTCTGCTGTGGGGCCGCATCGGCGAGGAGCCGCTCCCCAATGCGTCTGCAACGCCCGCGTTCAAAGTGGAAAGAGACATCCCTGGGTTGCGGGTCGAAAACCGCCACTACGCCATCGAGTTATCGCCAAAGAACGGAGCGATTCTCAACGCTGGCCGGAGCGGGAAAGACACGGCGAAAGAGATCGATTTCTTTCAGAAAATTCCCATCCATTTCGTCGCCGATGTCTGGAGCCCACCCGAGCGTTGGGATCACGACTACGATTGGAATATCCCACCCAATCAGGAGTTCGTGCAGGGGCCGGTTTTCGCCAAGTATCATCGCTGGGGGCCGCTCAGTTTGTACAGCGACGTCATTGCCCACCTCACCTACACATTCTACGCGGATGTCCCCTACATCGGCGTATCCGCGATGCTCGAGTTCACGGAGAACCGCTCGGTGCGCGCGGTCCGGCTCGGTGAGATTGTGACGACGCATCTGGAATCCAAGGAACACGAAGGCAAGCGTGCGGAGCCTCTCGTACCGGTCTTCACGCACTACGCTTGGCCGCGCGATAAGGGCATCGCCGTACGGGAGATCGAGCCCGTCTTGGATGACGAACGTGTCGCGCAGGTCGCAGGCTACGAGCCCGGTGCACTGGCCATCCTCGACCGCGATATCCCCTGGGTTGCCGCCTATCATCGAGACGGTGGCTATGGAATCGCCGCGCTCCGAAAATCACGGTTTGTCATGAATAAGTATGGTGGACCGCTGCCACGCACCGTGCCCTGCGTCTACTTAGGACAGTATGGATGGGGCTTCTCGTATTGGTCGAAACCCGAGGTCTATCCGTTCGGAGCCCGGCAGACGCCTCTCGACCGCAACACCACCGTCGCGCGGGGAACGCTCTTCGCCGGTGAAGAAGCGCTCTTCATCTTCCAGCCATCGTCCCAGTTGACAGAGATACGGGAAACATCGCGCCGCTATCTGAACCCACTCCGGCTGAAGTTCAAAGGAACCGGACCCTGGTAGGTACAAGCGGACTCCTTTCGATGCAAGACAACGCACAACGCGTCGAACAACGACCGTCCCGTCACAAATAGGAGCGAGGAAACGATGAGAACAAAGGAGAGATACCTTACGCAAACCGTTTTCGCGGTCGGCATGGCTTCATGCTTCTTCTGCATTTCGGCGACGGTGGCGGTTGGTGCCACATCGCCGCAAGACACGGCACAGGCGATTCTCAACGAAACCGGAGTCCAAGGAGGCCTCGTCGTGCACGTGGGTTGTGGCGAGGGCCGGATGACCGCCGCGCTCCGCGCCGACGATCGATACTGGGTCCACGGGTTGGATCGGGACGCCAAGAACGTTGACAGAGCCCGCGCCCATATCCAATCGCTGGGGCTTTACGGCCAGATCGCCGTCGACCGGCTCCAGGGCAATCGCCTGCCGTATGTCGACAACCTCGTCAATCTCCTCGTCGTGGAAGAGCCGGGGGATGTGGATCGAGACGAGTTCCTGCGTGTCCTCTGCCCAGAAGGTCGCGCGTATATCAAGAACGGCCAGACATGGGCTCAGCTCACCAAACCTCGGCCCGCTGAAATCGACGAATGGACGCATTATCTTCACGACGCCGGCGGCAATCCCGTCGCGCACGACACTGTCGTCGGCCCGCCACGGCGATTGCAGTGGGTAGGTGGGCCTCGCTGGTCACGCCATCACGACCACATGTCCAGCATGAGCGCGCTGGTCACGACCGGCGGCCGCATATTTCACATCATGGATGAGGGGCCGGACGCTTCCATCGAACTCCCACCGGAACGGTCGCTGATCGCCCAAGATGCGTTCAACGGAAAGGTCCTCTGGAAACGGCCCATTGAGAAATGGCACACCCATCTCTGGCCGCTCAAGAGCGGACCGGCCCAGTTGCCGCGCCGTCTCGTAGCCCAAGACGACACAGTCTACGTCACACTCGGAATCGACGCGCCGGTCAGTGCTCTCGACGCGCCCACGGGTGAAACACTCCGGGTATACAAAGGCACGGATGGAGCCGAGGAGATCATCCTGTTCGACGGGATACTCTACGTGTTGGTCAATCCAACACCTCGTGAACAGGTCTACACCAATATACAGGAAGTCCGCCGCGGGAAGAATGACAAATTCTGGGATGAAAACCCACGCAAGATCGTGGCCTTGCGAGCGGACTCTGGGGAGCGGTTGTGGGAAAAGGAGAGCAAAGTCCTGCCGATTGCTTTTGCTGCAGACAGCCGCGGCTTGTATTTCCACAATGCCGAGAGAATCCTCTGCCTGAGTCGCGACAAGGGCGAGGAACTCTGGCGTTCCGAACCGTTACCCCGCGCCGAGGAAATCAAATCCTTCTTCGCCCCGACACTCGTCGTGCACAAGGACGTCGTTTTGTTTGCCGGAGGAGAGCGAGCGGGGCAACAGACGGGCACGTGGTACACAGACGGAATCGACACCATGACCGCCCTGTCGGCCGAATCGGGAAAGACGTTGTGGCAGGCCTATCATCCACCGTCGGGGTACCGGTCCCCGGAGGACATCTTGGTGCTCGACGATCTCGTATGGACAGGCGAGACAACCAGTGGAAAGGTCATCGGCATGATGCGCGGCCGCGACCTGCACACCGGCAAAGTCCTCAACGAATTCGTACCGGATGTCGATACATACTGGTTTCATCACCGCTGTTATCGCGCCAAGGCCACGGACAAGTACATACTGACCGCGCGTGTGGGAACCGAGTTCATCGACCCGGGAACCAAACACTGGGAAATCCATAATTGGGTGCGCGGAGCCTGTGCCTATGGGGTCATGCCTGCCAACGGTTTGATCTACGCGGGGCCACATCCCTGTGCCTGTTACCTCGAAGCGAAGCTACGCGGATTCAATGCCGTCGCTCCGGAGTCGGCCGCGCCACGCATTCCCGAGAACATTCCAAACGACAAACGCTTCGAGCGCGGCCCCGCATTCGGCACGGTACAAAGTACGGATTCGGCGGGGATGGACGCTGGCGACTGGCCCACCTATCGCCACGATCCCGCCCGTAGCGGCTTCACCGAGAACTCACTAGGCGCCGAACTAGAGCCCGCCTGGAAAACCCAAATCGGCGGCAAACTGACCAGCATCGTCTCCGCGCTGGGCAAAGTCTTTGTCGCGACCGTAAAGGATCACACTGTCCACGCGCTCGACGCCGCTTCCGGCGAACCGCTCTGGCGCTACAC
>CAYTDF010000085.1:9321-12299 GCA_964436365.1 uncultured bacterium
GACGAGTCGATTCCCCGCCAACGGTCTACAAGGGGCACGTTCTGTTCGGCTCGGCGGACGGCTATGTCCATTGCCTCCGCGCATCCGACGGCGCACTTGTCTGGCGTTTCCTCGCCGCGCCAATGGATCAGCGTACACTGGCCTTCGAACAGATCGAGTCGGTCTGGCCCGTCCACGGCAGCGTGCTCGTTAAGGACGGCGTCCTTTATTGCGTCTCCGGCCGTTCGATGTTTCTCGACGGCGGCTTACGGCTTTGGCGTATCGATCCCATCGCCGCACGTGTGTTGTCCGAGACCGTCCTTGCCGACAAGGAAGCGGCGACCGGAAAAGAAATCCAGGATTTCGTCAGTTGGCTGAACATGCCCGTAGCCCTGCCGGATATTCTCTCCACCGATGGTCGACTCGTTTACATGCGCTCGCAGCCATTCCGCCTGAATGGGGAGCGTCTACCACTGGAGGAGATGCCGCGCGCGGAAGTCCTCGATCGCGGAGCGCCACCCAGCGTCCAGAATCCTGAGCACGCGCACCTCTTCTGCCCGACCGGTTTCTTGGAGGAGAGTTGGTGGCACCGCTCCTATTGGCTTTATGGAAGCGCGTTCACAAGCGGCTGGAATGGCTATCCCCAGGCCGGAAAGACAGCTCCCGCGGGCAAAATCCTCGTTTTCGACGATGAGAATGTCTACGCATTCGGTCGCAAACCGAAATACTACAGATGGACCACACAGCTCGAACATCAACTCTACGCCGCACGGAAACTCCCAAAGCAGATCACGACCACCGACCGTAGAGGCAAGGGGCGAACTTTCAAACAGATCGAGCATCTTTGGAAAGAGACCATCCCGTTTTGGGTCCGCTCCATGGTCTTGGCGAACGAAACGCTCTTCATCGCCGGGCCGCCGGATTACATGGATGAGGAAGCGGTGCTGAACCGGCTAAACGACCCGGAAACCTTGGAGAACTTCGAGGCCCAAAAAGAGGCGATTCGGGGAAACAAGGGCGCGTTGCTTCAGGCCGTCTCCACCGAGACCGGCGAGAGGCTGACCGAATACCGGCTGGACTCGCCTCCGGTCTGGGACGGGATGATCGCAACCCAAGGGCAGTTACTCGTCGCCGATGTCGCGGGCAACATCGTCTGTTTCCGTGAGAAGAACTGAGCGCATAACAGGAAAACAGAAATGAAGAACCTCACTCTCCGTCTGGTCGTGAGTCTGATGGGTAGTCTCATCATGGCCACAGGATTCTCTGGCGCTCTATCTGCGGCGGCGAAAACAACCATCCACACCCCCAACGACGCATCGGACCTCGAGACCCTCGCCGCCCGCGAAGTGATGCGGTACGTATATCTAACCAATGGAGAGCGGCTCCCGATACGGCGTGGCGTGGATGAACCTCTCCGGGACGCCATCGTTGTCGCAAGAAAAGGTCGTTTGTTGTTGAGTTCAGCGGCGGACAGCGATACAGGGCTGAAGGACGGCCTGGCGGCGCTGGAACCGCAGCAGTTCGTCCTACGCACGGTTGCGGAAGACGCGGGTAGAGTCCTCTACATCGTAGGCGGCGACGACATCGGCACCCTCTACGGCGCGTACCGATTCGCCGAAACGCTCGGCGTGCGCTTCTACCTGCATGGCGACGCCGTCCCGGACGGAAAGAGCCTCTGGACACTTCCCGAGCTGAACGACTTGGGTAAGCCCAACTTTGAGCTTCGCGGCATCTTGCCCTTCCATGATTTCGGTGAAGGTCCCGACTGGTGGAATACGAACGATTACAAAGCCATCGTCAGCCAACTGCCGAAAATGCGGATGAATTTCATCGGCCTGCACACCTATCCCGAACGGAATCCCGTAACCGGCCCCGAGGCCACCGTTTGGCATGGGGTGAAGAGGAGGACATCGGCGAAGGGGGGCGCGTGCGGCACGGCTATCCGGCGGGCTATATGACCACGGCGCGCGGGTGGCGCATTACGCCGATGGAGACGGGTCTGTTCACCTGCGGCGCGGCGCAACTGTTCGAAACGGACGCCTGGGGCGCTTCGGTCTTGGAGGGCACCATGACCTGGCCGGAAACACCGGACGATTCCGCCGAACTCTTCAACCGCGTCGGCGAAATGTTCAATTCGGCCTTCACCCATGCCCAGCGGCTGGGAGTGAAAACATGCCTCGGAACGGAGCTCCCGCTGAGCGTCCCTAAAAAGTTGGCCAAACATATTCGCGATCTCGGAACGTCTGTGGCGGAGCCGACAATCATTCGCGAGGGCCATCCATACGATATGGATGTGCATGCCCCGGAGATCGTTCGCAAAATCTACGAAGGCACCTTCGAGCGGATCAAACGAAGCCATCCGCTCGACTATTATTGGCTGTGGACAGAGGAGTTCTGGCTTCGCGAACGGCCCATGGCGGAAGTCGACGCGGTCACGCAGGACCTCCTGCTGGCCGTCGAAGCGGCTGAAGCCGTCGATGCGCCGTTCACGCTCGCGACATGCGGCTGGGTGCTCGGCCCCACGCAAAACCGTAAGCTCTTCGACCAAATCCTCCCCAAAGAAATCCCCTTCAGTTGCATCAACCGTGGGGTCGGCAAAGAGCCCGTGGAACCGCAGTTCGCCGGACTGACGGGTCGGCCCAAATGGGCGATCCCGTGGCTCGAAGACGACCCGAACCTGGAGGGCGTCCAGCTCTGGGCCGGACGCATGATTCGCGATGCCATCGACGCCTATCGTTACGAATGCACGGGATTGATGGGCATTCATTGGAGAACCGAGATCCTATCGCCCAACGTCGCCGCTCTGGCCGGAGCCGCATGGAACAAGAACCTCGTCCAAACCGTGAACTCCACCAACGAGACGGGACCGACGGCCCTGGAAGCCGTCCAGGGCGCAAACGCGGAATTCTACCGAGACTGGGCCACAGCTCACTTCGGCGCAAGCGCCGCCGGCCGGATCGCGGAGCTCTTCGCCAGTCTGGATGGAGAATTGCCGGAAC
>CAYTDF010000086.1:0-12254 GCA_964436365.1 uncultured bacterium
TCATTCAAGCAAGAAGCACAGCGAGGTGCACGGGAATCTGGGTCTACGCGTTCTTGAGAAACTCGAAACTCATCTTCGCGCTCTCGAATGGGTCGCGCTCGCAACGGTCTTGCTCCACGAGATGCCAAATCGCACCGGCTTCCTTGCAGGCGGCGTTGATCCCCGGCCAATCCAGGTTGCCGTGCCCAACTTCAGCCATGGTCGGTTTGCCGTCCTTGGAAAACATATCTTTGAAATGCACGAGCGGGATACGGCCCTTAAACCGCCGGATCCACTCCGCCGGATCGCCGCCGCCATACTGAATCCAGTACGTATCGATCTCACCGCCGAGATATTTCGGGTCGCTTCCGCTACGGATAATTTCCAGCCCGGTCACGCCGTCGTAACGTTCGAGTTCGTGGGCGTGGTTATGATAGCTGAAAGAGAGACCCGCTTTCTAGAGGGTCTCGCCGACCTGCGAGGCGAGTTTAGCGAAGCGATGATACCCTTCGCCGTTGTGGTACTCCTTGGGACTCCCGCCGACCGCCGTATGTTCGCAGCCGATGGTCTTGAATTTATCGATCACCTTCTGCGGGTCGCTCTGCAACCCGGTAAACGATTCGTGCGTGGCCGCCGCAATCAGTCCGTTATCCTTGAGCAGTTTGGCGAGTTCCTTGGGTTCGATCGCCCCAATGCCAGAAACCTGCACCGCGCCGTATCCGATCTTCTTGACCTTCTCGAGGGTCTCGCCCAGTTCTTTCGGTGTCTTGCAGAAATCGCGCAACGTATACAGCTGCATGCCGACAGTTTTGATATCCATCTGTTCTTTTCTCCCGTCTAGAGCGTCTCTCAAGAGCTTCTTCCTATAGCGCGCACGCTGCGTTCTCGTGGTTTGGGCCCGCGAAATTCGGGCGTTCGGCGTCCTTCATTCGGAAATTACTCTTCTTAAGCTTGTTTCGCCTCGGCGAGCAAACGCCGCCGGTATTGTTCCGATTTGAGTTGATCGAGATCGTTGCATTCACTCTCGGTCAAGAAACGCGGTTGCCCCACAAGCGAGGCCATCCACTGAATCTGCGCGCCTTCTTCGAGCGAACACATACGGTAGTAGGCTTCTTTGAGATTGCTGCCCAGCGTGACCGCGCCGTGGTTCCGCAGGATAGCGGCGTTGGCGTCATCGATCACCGCCTCCACCGCGCGGGCCATTTCCGGCGTGGTGACCGTCACGTATTCGATATGGGGAACCTTCGAGTGCGTATAAATATGAAAGTCGGGGAAGATGGTCTTCAGGTCGTTTCCCGAACAAGTGAGCGCAACGGTATATTTGGGATGGGTGTGCACGACCGCCCCGATATCGGGCCGTTTCCGATAGCAGAAAAGGTGCATCAAGAATTCGGAAGTCGGGCGGTGCTCGCCATCGACGATCTCGCCGCTCTCGACGTCGATCCCCACATAATCGCCCGGCGTGAGTTCGTCGAACGCGAAACCGCTTGGCGAGACATAGATACGCTCGCCTTCACGCGCGCTCAGATTCCCGCCGGGACCGCTCACCAGACCGTCGGCCATGAGCCGTTTGCCGTATTCCACCAGTTGAGAACGGATCGCTTCGTCCTGCATCGTTTTGTCTCTCCTTTGTATCGCGCGCGGTCACCCCAGGGTTCCACGAACCGCCACACCGATCGCGTCTTCCAACTGGGGGAAACGGCGCCTGAATCGCCCGCCGATCGCCTCCAGATCCTCTGGAGTTTCACCTTCCAACCGAACGGTGATCTTGGGTTCGGTGATCGAGCGGCGGACCAGCGCCCATCCGTTTTCCCATACCAGGCGCACGCCGTCCAGGGTCTGCACCTCGGCCCCGTCGAATCCCGCACGGCAGCTATTGAGCACAGAATCGATCGCCTCCCGGGCCATCGGGAGCCGCACGTCGCGCGTAACGTACATCGCGGGCAGCGCGTCGACCCAGTCCGACAGCGTTCGTTCTTCCTCAGACAAGAACGCGGTCAGCAGCAGCGCGGTATACAGAGGGTCGTCGCGCCCATCCAAACAGCCCAGAAAAACGTGACCGGAGACTTCCACCCCCAGCCCGGCGCTCCGTTCCTGCATCGTCCGTTTCATATAGGCGTGCCCGCTCTTACAGCGCACGGGAACGCCGCCCAAGTCGCGCGCGACCTGTTCCAGACGCATTGAACACTTAAGATCCAGGATGACGTCGGTGCCTGTGGGCTTGCCCGGTGATGCGGGAGACAATGGTCCCTGGAGCATCAGCATCCCCAGCTGTTCCGCACCCAGAACTCGGCCTCGGTTGTCCACAACCGCCAGGCGATCCCCGTCACCGTCGAACGCGACACCCAGCGCCGCGTTCCGCTCCACCACCGCACCACATAGAGCGCCCAGGTGCTCGGGCCGGGCGCTATCGGGATGCCGGTCGGGAAAAGTCCCGTCCAACCGGCCATGCAGCTCGTGAACCTCCGCACCCAGCTTACGGAACACTTCGCAGGCCAAACCGGCTTGACAACCGTTCCCCGGGTCCAAAACAACCGGCCTCCCGGATAGATCGCAATCCGCGAACCGGTCTGTGATCCAGTCGATGTAGTCATTCTGCACGTCCCCCCATTCCTCGACCGAGGTGGATGGCGTAACACTCGCCTCTCGTTGTGGAGGCCGGGCCAGCACAAGAATATCTTCGGGGGTCGGAGGCATATCCCCGTTCATCACCTTCAGGCCGTTCCAGTCTGGGGGGTTGTGCGAAGCGGTGATCGTGGCGCAGGCTTCGGCCTGTCTAGCAGCCTTCGCCCAATAGACGACCGGCGTCGCCGCAACACCCACATCGAGAACACGCAAGCCGTGCACACCCAATCCCCGCATAAAGCATTCTTTCAGATTCGGGGTTGTGGGCCGCGCGTCTCCGCCAACCACGACCAGCGGTTCGGGGCATCTCTCGCCGTGCCGGACCATAACCTCCGCGCCAAACGTCACGCCGAGATGCGTGAAGAGCGTCTCGTCGACATCGTCGGGATAGCGGCCGCGAATGTCGCATTCCTTAAACGCGGTAAGGTTGATATCTGGACTCATCGGCGTCGCTCGCATTCTTTCCGGAAGCGTCCGTAATACTCTTCCGAGGCCTGGCGATGTTCGGGCCGGGGCTCGCAACGAAACTCGGCGCGGATCAAACCGTCGGCAGCGGCATCCCAAGAACCGTCGTGCCAAACATTCATCGCCGCCACCAGCGCCGACCCGTAGGCCGATTCCGGGCAAGCCACACGGCAGACCGGGCGATTGAGAAGATCCGCGCGGATCCGCATCCAACCGTCCAACGCGGCCCCTTTGCCGGTCGTCCAAACCTCACCGTCGACCTCCGCCCCGAGTTCTTTGCCGACCTCGTACCCCCAGCGTTCGACACAGGCGATCCCTTGCAAGCACGAGCGATACAGAGCGGGGAGATCCTCTCGATCCACCGTGCTGAACGGTTCGAACGCCGCGTCGACAAACGGGAACCGCTCACCGGGGCATGGGAGCGGATAGGTCAAAGCGCCACACGGCGCACTGTCACTCAGTTCGTTCGCCAGCTGTGCCAGGAGCGCGTCCACGTCACCTTCGGTACGATCTTGAAATAGGTGCCGGATGCTCTCGCCACCGCTGTTGCCTGCGCCGCCGGGGAGATACCAGCCCCCGGGGTGACGATGTGAATAGAGCCGTCCAGCAGGATCGCAGACCAACGAAGAGGCCACCATCTTCCAAACGATGGTGCTCCCCAGCGTGGTGTTGACATCTCCCACCCGGCGCGCCCCGGAGGCCACGCACGCAGCGGTTCCATCGCTCATGCCGCCGACCACACGGCAGGCTCGCGGCAGCCCAAAACGCTGCGCGGTCTCTTGGCTGACCGTACCGATGGTTTCGCCGATAGCCACAACCTTCGGGAGTTTTGAAACATCCACACCGGCGTCGGAGAGGTACGCGGGCCAGCGCCGTTCCAGAATGTCGTATCCGCTCTTGAGCGCGTTGGACTCGTCGCTGGTATAGGGCACGCCGCATTGGGGGCCGCCGGTCAGCTCCGCCGTGATGGTATCGGCCTGGTGCAGAATGCACGCGGTCCGTTCGAGAATCTCCGGCTCGCGCTCGCCGAGCCACAGGATCTTAGCCAACCCGAACGAGGCGTTGAAACGGTACCCGAGTTGCGCCAGAGTCTCCGTCCCGGCCTCGTTCAATCGTGCCGCCTGCTCGCTCGCGCGGCCGTCGTTATACATCAGTCCGGGGCGAAGCGCTTGGCCGTCGCCATCGACCGGCACGACCGTTCCCGAGGTCCCATCCACACAGATCGCCATGACGCGGCTGGGGTCGCCGCCGTTCTGTTGCAGCGCCCGCAACGCCTGCTGCAATGCGGCGGATGTGCTCCGCCACCAGGGCTCCGCATCCTGTTCCCTGCCCCTACCCGCCGCGCCTTCCGGGCTGAGGAGGATATCTGGCGCGGGAAGCGCTTCTTCTCCGCGTCCGGCGACTTGACCGTCCTCACCGAGGACAATCGTCTTCACGCCCGATGTGCCGACATCGATTCCAATCGTATACGTTTGCATAGAGTGCACCTCGCAAGGTTGAGGATAGCATTCTATCCAACCGGCCGGAGCGTCTTTCGGAGGTTTCTTTCGGGTGCGCGCACGCAGTGCCCGCGAGGGCCGGGCGTTGACATCCTCCAACCCGAAAGAACTCTTGGAAGATACTTCAATCGATGGGGTATTCTCTGGAGAGATCGGCTTCGGGAGGAGACGCCTCGGGAATAACGGCTCCGGCGAAAGTGGGTTCGAAGATCACAGCCTCGGCGGGAGTCGCTTCAAAGGTCGCGGTCTCCACGGGAGTTTCTTTAAAAAGAGCCGCGTAGAGTTTGGAGTCGGTAACCGCCTGTGCGGCGAGAGCGTGAGCGGTACCGTTCCAGTCATCGCCCGGTTGCCGATTCTCTTCCAACGGGATCGGCTGCATCTCGATCGTCTCGTACCCACGGGTAACAGCCTCGTCCGTGAAGAACGTCCGCATCGAATGCCAGTAAGGGTCGATCACGGGGTCGAGTTCCACACCGCTCACCAGAAACAGAATCCGCGACGCGTCGACGCCGGTAGCCCGGGGCAGTTCATCGAGAAAAACCTTCGCGATGGTCTTGGAATCGTCCAGCCGCTCTTCGGGATCGATGACGCTACCATCGAGCGCATGGGGTCCTTGCGGCGCAGAACGCTCTTGGAGGCTCCTCTGCAGCTGCAGGTTAAGCGTGAGGTACCGCGCCAGCGCGCTGTGACGAAGAATGAAATCTCCGCGCCCAGTGGGCTGATACGGCAGCAAACGCAGCTCGTAACCGTCGCGGCTCTCGTGGTAGTAGTGAAAGCCGGGCGCGTCCTGATACTTCGCGAGCGATTGATCGAAATCGTCGCGAACGATCGCGAAGACGAATCCTTCCGGCTTGAACTCGTCCCGGGCGAACTGGGCCCAGGCCAGGTATTGCGAGAGCGGCGCACCGGCCCCGGCGAAACTGTAAGCGCGTCCGTCGATGCCCAGTTGGGCCGCCAGGCGTCCTTGCAGGGTCTCCTCAAAGGGCACCGACAGCGCTTCGAGGGTACCGTCCCCGACAACCGCCAGCAGGGGTGTATCGGAAACGGGGTCGTAATAGTGGATATTGATAAAACCGTAGTTATTATAGTGAATGGTGTTGGTGGGCGAAAAACGCCAACCTCGCGACCGGGTGCCGGTCCGGTTGAATGCGGGCCGCGAAATCGGATTCTCTTCGTCGATCGCAACGGCGGGAAAGTAATCGGAAACGGGACAGAACCGCAAGACGATCTCGATAAAAAGGAGCGCGCAGCCAAGCCACACGCCCATCGAAGTCAGAGTTTTGAACGCGCTTCGCTTTCTCGGCTTTGTTCTCAGTGCGATTGAACGTACTTTTAATGATGATGTAGCCACAATTAATCCAACTCGAATCTCTTCTGCCGGAGGGTTTCGACAACGTCCTTGGACTGTTCTTCTTTCACGAACAGATACGATCCCATAACCAAGAAGTCCATCTCCGTACGCATAAAGCAGCGGTATGCGTCGTCCGGCGTACAAACAATCGGTTCGCCTCGCACATTAAAGCTGGTGTTGACGATAACGCCGTAGCCGCTCGCCTCCTGAAACGCCTTGATGATCTTCCAATAGCGGGGATTTGTCTCTTTATTGATACTCTGGATACGTGCCGAGTAATCGATATGGGTGATGGCCGGAACATCCGAGCGGAGGTGATAGAGCCGCTCGTACATCTCGAGACCGTCGTACCCTTCGGGCAACGGTTTACGCCGCGATTCCTGCACGGGCGCAACCAGGAGCATATACGGCGAGGGCTGGTCGAGATCGAAATAGGTCTGGATTTCCTCTTCCAAAACCGTCGGCGCGAATGGCCGAAATCCTTCCCGGTACTTGATCTTCAGGTTCAAGCGTTTCTGCATCTCGGGATGCCGGGGATCGCCGAGGATACTCCGGTTCCCCAAGGCCCGGGGACCGTATTCCATACGGCCCTGGAACCACCCCACGACTTTACCCTCTGTGAGCCGCTCCGCGGCCACGCCGCACAGCGCATCGAAATCTTCGTAATGATGAAATGGCGCTTCGTACTTCCGAACGGCACGCTCGATCTCGGGTGAGTTAAACTCGGGGCCGAGATACGCCCCCCGCATCGCATCGGGTTGAGTCGGCCGCTCGCGCGCGACGTCGTTTCCGATATGCCAAGCGCAGTACGCCGCGCCCAACGCGCCGCCAGCGTCACCCGCGGCGGGTTGGATCCAGATATCCCGGAACGTCCCTTTCCGCAGGAGTTTCCCGTTGGCCACGCAGTTCAGGGCCACGCCTCCGGCCATCGTCAGGCAATCGCAGTCGCTGAGGTTCTTCGCGGTCTCCGCCAAGCCCAGCACGACCTCTTCCGTGACTTGCTGAATCGCCAGCGCCATGTCCATGTAGGCCTGGCTCAGTTCCGTCTCCGCCGCACGCCGGGGGATGCCGAACAGCGTCTCCCATTTCTTATCGACACACATGCGGAGACCGGTCGCGTAGTCGAAATAGTCGAGGTTCAGCAAGAAGGAGCCATCCTCGCGAATGTCGATCAGTTCGTCGAGAATCACCTGCCGCCAGCGTTCGGTCCGTTCGGCGCTGGGGTTCCCGTAGGGAGCGAGTCCCATCAGTTTGTATTCACCGCTGTTGACTTTGAAGCCGGTGTAATACGTAAACGCCGTATAGAGCAGCCCCAGCGAGTGGGGAAAATCGATCTGGCGCAGGATTTCAATATCCTTGCCTTTGCCGTGCCCAATCGTCGTCGTCGCCCACTCGCCGACGCCGTCGATGGTCAAGATCGCGGCTTCCTCAAACGGCGAGGGATAGAACGCGCTGGCGGCGTGGGAGAGATGATGTTCGGGAAAAAGCATCTCGGGACACCCGGGCCCAATCGCCTCGAGTTCCTTGTCGAGCAGATGCCGTAAGAAGAGTTTCTCTTTAATCCAAACCGGAATCGCGGAGAGGAAGCTTTCTAAACCGCGCGGGGCGAAAGCGTGATAGGTCTCCAGCAGCCGTTCGAATTTCAGAAACGGCTTGTCGTAGAAGACAACCGACGAGAGATCGCTCAGTTCCAAGCCCGCCTCCGCCAACACATAGCGGACAGCGTGACGCGGAAACGCGGGGTCGTGTTTCGCGCGGGTGAAGCGTTCTTCTTGCGCGGCGGCCGCGACCTTACCGTCGATCAGCAACGCAGCGGCGCTGTCGTGGTAAAAGGCGGAAATTCCGAGAATGGCGTGTTTCAAAGAAATCCCTCGAACCTAAAAAACGGCGTAGATGAATGGGGCGATTGCCGAACCGGCGGTCAGGACGATCAGCGCGCCGAAAAGAAGCAACGTAAGAATGATGGGAATGAGCCAGTATTTCTTCCGCTCGCTCATAAAACCCCACAGGTCGCCAACAAAACTCATCGTCAACTCCTTTAGTACGGTTTCTCGATGTCCCGCGCGGTAAACGTGTGGTCCCGAACACTGAAGACGGACGACCGGTCGCGTTTCCACTGTTTCAAACGGAGGGAATCCGCACCGAACGCGCACCGCAACAGTCCGATAGGCATCACCAGCCCGTAAAAGACGACCGAGAGCAGAATCTTGGAAACGACCGTGCCCAGCAAAGTGGACAATCCCAGCCACAGGATCGCCGGGTACCGGTAGATCGGCGGCCAAGTCATGTTGAGCAGCAGAAGTCCGATAGCCAGAGGCAGGTAGATGTCCCGCCCGGTGAAATAGGCCGCCAAGAGAGAGATCAGCACAAAAGCCATCCCCGAGTCTTTGACCTGCGGTTCGGTCACGTTCTTCGGGAAAAACTCCAGATGAGGTCGTTTGTCGAGTTCCGGCATGGGTTCCTTCGCATCAGTTGCTGGCCGTGAATCCCTGCGTGCAAGGGGCGCACGATGCCCGACCCGACCTCTGCGAAGAGGGCGGTTGCGAGCCGAATGAACGTACTGGCTCCCTCTACCCCCGTCAACCAAGGCCGCGCTCGCAACGCCCGACGCAAACGGACAATTATTCCAAAGACCCCCTAGCTCTCGGGCCAGTAACGTTCGGTCACGATCCGGTCTTCGGTATAGAAGTTGATGATCGCCTTGCCTTGGGCCTTGATGTCGGCGAACTGGGAAGCCTTCATGCCACCGAACGGGAGATAGGCCACCGGTGCGGGAATACCCACATTGATACCGATCATTCCGGCTTCGGTCTTCAGTTTGAACTCCCGGGCATAGTGACCGCTCTGGGTGTAGATCGAAGCGCCGTTCGCATACTGGTGATCGTTGATAATACCGATCGCCTCGTCCAGGCTCTGTGCTTTCAGGATCACAACCACCGGCCCGAAGATCTCCACGGCGTGGATTTCCATGGCGGGTTTCACGTCGGTAAAGACGGTCGGGCCGATAAAGTGGCCTTTCTCGCAGCCGGGAACGGTCAGCCCCCGTCCGTCCAGAGCCAGCGTAGCGCCCTCTTCGACGCCCTTTTCGATCATACCCAGGATGAACTCCTTGGCTTTGGCCGAAATAACCGGTCCCATCATCATGGACTCGTCGACGTATTTCGGATCGAGCGGATTGCCGACCAGAACCTCCTTCGAGGCGTCGACGAACTTCCTGCAAACTGCATCGTAAGTTTCGTCCCCAACCGCGATGATGGCCGAAGAGGCCATACAGCGCTGGCCGGCGCAACCGTAGCAAGAAGTGACCATATTCCGCACCACTTCGTCCAGTTTCGCGTCCGGCATCACCACCAGATGGTTCTTGGCTCCGCCCATGGCTTGGAAACGTTTATTGGTTTTCGCGCAGTTCTCGGCGATGATCCTGCAAGTCGGTGTAGAGCCGACTAGCGAGACACCCTTCACTTTGGGGTGATCCATAAAAGCTTCGGCCACCACCCGGTTCCCGTTGACGAGATTGAAGACTCCGGCGGGAACTCCCGCTTCGTCGATATACTCGGTGATCAGTTGCATCGTCATCGGCACTTGTTTCGAGGCCTTCATGACAAAGGTGTTGCCGGAGCCGATCGCGTATGGAATAAACCAGAAGGGCACCATGGCCGGGAAGTTAAAAGGCGCAATCATGGTGAAAACGCCGATCGGAACCCGAATCACTTCACCGTCGATCCCATACGAGCAGCCGATCAGTTTGTCGCCCTGCTGCAAGACCGGCAAGCCGCAAGCCACTTCGACGTTTTCCAGGACACGTTTCATCTCGGCCGTGGCATCGGCAACGGATTTCCCCATCTCGGCGGACAGAACGCGAACGATCTTCGGTTCGTTGTCGCCGAGGAGTTTGACCAGTCTGTAGAGAGGCTGAACCCGGCGAGAAACCGGCGTCTGGCTCCATTCCACGTAGGCCTCGGCGGCGGCCTCGATCGCACGGTTGGCCTCGTCCGTGGTGGAGAGAGGATTCTGAGCCAGGATTTCTCCCGTACTTGGATTCTCAACGTCAATGAAACCGTTGTTCTTGGGATCGATCCATTGGCCGTTCACGTAGTTCTTCAGGACTTTCACCATGGTGGACTCCTTTGGTGTGGGCAGACAGACGTGGCGCATACGGTCCACGCATGCGCCACGAAACTCACGTTTGTACAGTAACGACAGCGCTTACGGGCGTTCGCCCCGCGCCAAACGGGCGTCAATATCGTCCAGACAGGGAAGGACATCCGCGATGGAGTCCACAACGTAGTGCGCTCCCGACTGGGCCATACGAGTATACGCACGCGTCAGGCGCGTATCCAGCTCATCCGGGCTGAGTGCGGCGATCTCGGCCTCGTTTAGACCCACTTCGTTCCCGGTTTTGGCCAGGCCGATAGTCCACATATTGGCGTTCAATCCTTCGTAAACGTCGGGCAGGGTATCGCCGACTTTGACCATCGCTTCCATGGGGTAGATCTGCAAATCCATCGCGTTTTGGACACACATCCACGGTTCGGGACGCCCCGCCGGAACCTGGGCGGCGCAGCAGCTGGCATCGGGCTCATAGCCGCGGGCCTTCGCCTCTTTCGTCAAGATCTCCATCATCTCGGTCATGTAGCCGGTCGTCGAGCCAATCTTCAATCCACGCGCGCGGAAATCCTTGCAGGCTTCCACCGTCCCGGGAATCAGATCCGCGTAATCCGCCAGACACGCGCACTGCAACGGAATGAACTCGGCGAACATCTTGTCGACGTCTTCTTCCGTGCATGGCCGTCCGTGGACTTCCTGCCAGCGCTTGGCCACCGAGGGAATCTTACGAATCGCGGCGATGTGCACACGCTTGTGGGCGCCCATCGGTTCGCGGGCCTCTTCGATGGTGATCTCGACGCCTTGGCGTTTATAAACTTCGATAAAAACCACGGCGGGCGCATAGCAGCCGTAGTCCATGGTGGTCCCGGCCCAATCCAGAATGACTCCCTTTAGGGGGCCACGGTAGCTACGTTGAAAAACGAAATCCATGATGAGCTCTCCTTATACTTCATGAATAGTTATAATCCGTCTGGTTCCTATCTCGAAGCGGATGGGTCGAAACCCATCTCAGCCACGACATCCCGAATCGCAGAAAGCAGGTTGCTCACATCGACCGAAAAAAGCCGGCCGATGTTGCCGATACGGAAGCAATCCGCGTCGCTCACTTTGCCGGGATAGATCACGTATCCACGCTCGTTGAGTTTTGTGTAGAACGTCTCGAAATCGAACTTCGAATCGCTCGGATAGCGGAAGGAGGTGATGATGTATCCCTGCTCTTCGGGCCGCAGGTATTCCCGAAACCCCATCGCGCGCATCCCCTGCACCAGGGTGTCGTAATTCGCCTTATAGCGAGCGCCCCGGCCCGCCGCGCCACCTTCCTCTTCGAGCTCCAACAACGCTTGATGAAACGCCAGCAGCGTGTGCGTGGGGGGCGTGAAACGAAACTGCCCGTTCGCTTCCAGCCCCTTCCACTGCGCGTACAGATCGAAACTCAGACTACGGGCATAGCCCTCCGTGGCCATAAACGGCTCGCGACGCGCCAAGACAAATGAAAACCCGGGAACGCCTTCGATACACTTGTTCGCCGAAGAGACCAGATAGTCGATCTTGCAGGCGGCCAGATCCGTCGGAATCGCCCCAAACGAGCTCATGGCGTCCACAAAATAGGTCACACCGGCGGCACGAACGATCTCCCCGATCGCAGCGATTGGATTAACGATCCCTGTGGTGGTCTCGCAGTGCACCGCCGCCAGCATGGTGATCGCGGAATCCTTCTGAAGAGTCGAGCGAATCTCGTCCAAATCCAGATGGCTGTTCTCCGGGAACTCGAGAGTGACGCAGTCGATCTTCAAAACCGACGCGATCTTGGCGATCCGCCGCCCATACGCGCCATTGATCGCAACCAGCAACTTCCCACCGGGAACGATCGTCGACGATATCACCGACTCGATTCCAAAAGTCCCGCTCCCTTGCATCAAGACGGCTTCGTAGTCGCCCCCCGCGACAGAACCCACCTCCAGCAGCCTCCGGCGAATTGCGCGCACCATCTCGATGAACGCGAAATCACGCGATCCCATATCCCGCAACATCGCTTGCTTGACTGTGCGGCTCGTGGTCAAAGGTCCCGGGGTAAAAAGCGCCTTATCGGCCCACCCGCTAATGGACTGCTCGTCCGCCATCTCATTCTCCAAGTCGCACCGCTCGCCCCGGGGGGCGGGACTTACTTTCGACACATTATAATCAGCAGAACGAACCACGACCTAATGGAACGGAATCACAGTAAAGCG
>CAYTDF010000087.1:0-8167 GCA_964436365.1 uncultured bacterium
CGCGAACGTATTCTCGCCCTGTTGGAAAACCGCCCCGTGGATCGTCTGCCCTTGATGCCGATCACGATGACATTCGCCTCCGAACTGGCCGGTGTGAAGTACGGCCCCTACGCAGCCGACCACCGAGTCTTGGTGGAGACGCAGATCAGCATGTCGGAGTCGTTCGGTTTCGATCACGTCTCGTGCATCTCCGACCCGGGGCGCGAAGCGGCGGACTGCGGTTCGAAGGTCGCCTATTTTGACGATCAACCTCCGGCCATTATCGAGGACGACGCCCTTCTTGCCGATAAGGCGGCGTTGGCTCGCCTCAAGACGCCGAACCCTCTTGGCGGTGGGCGCATGCACGATCGTGTGCGGGCGGTGGCGTTGTTTAAGGAGAAGATCGGACAGGAAAAATTCATCGAAGGGTGGGTGGAAGGCCCCTGTGCGGAGGGTGCCGATCTACGCGGGATGAATGCCCTGATGATGGATTTCTACGACGATCCCAGTTTTGTGCGGGATTTGTTCGAGTTCGTGATCGAGATGGAACTTCAGTTCGGGAAGGCTCAGATCGAGGCCGGTGCGGACATTATCGGTTTGGGGGACGCCGCCGCCTCTCTGGTCGGGCCGGATCTGTACGAAGAGTTTATTTGGCCGTACGAAAAGAGAATGGTAGACGGTCTGCACGCGCTCGGTGGGCGTGTCCGGCTTCACATCTGCGGGAACACGCGCCATATCCTCGAGGGGATGGGCAAACTCGGCTGCGAGATTGTCGATCTCGATTGGCTCTCTCCCGTTTCGGAGGGCAGGGAGCGGATGGGGCCGGAGCAGGTTCTGCTCGGGAATGTCGATCCGGTTCGTATCCTAAAGAACGGTACTCCCGAGATCGTGACCGAAGCGGTCGCCCAGTGCCATCGCGAGGCGGGTGCGCGTTGTGTTATCGGAGCCGGGTGCGA
This sequence comes from uncultured bacterium, assembly GCA_964436365.1. Taxonomy (GTDB): domain Bacteria; phylum Hinthialibacterota; class Hinthialibacteria; order Hinthialibacterales; genus CAYTDF01. The sequence goes on from CAYTDF010000087.1 coordinate 936, forward strand.
GGTTCCCCCGAGTACACCTCAAGAGAACCTGAGGGCGATGGTCGACTACGCGCACAACCATCTTCCCAACGAGACGACGTGACGCGATTCGCGCCTCACGGTGATGGACCCCGGTTACGGTTGTTGGTCACCGCCTGTCAGCGGACGATAAAAGCGTTCTCGAAGTGCGGGTTCGCGTAAGAGCAACGCTTGTAGGAAGCGGAAACTGTCTGCAAGATAGCCCTCGTAGCCGCAGGGCTTTCCGTCCCAGGTCGTCCAGTCGATACCTTTTCCCCCTGAATCCTGAACGCCGTTTTGGAAACCGCCCTCCGCTTGTCGCTTCAACATCTCTCTCAAGAAAAAGTCGCCTTGTTCTCGCTCGCCGACAGCGTAATGTGCGGCGATGAAATGCAGCACTTGTCCCGCCGTGATACCGCCGTTCATATACTGTCCAAAGGTATCCGTGCCGTCCTCACGGCTCGGGAGACCGATCGCGTGAGGAAGCAGATAATCGCTTCGCCGGACGGGAATCAACATCGGCGGCACCCCGAGTTCGTAGCGCGTGAAACCGGCCACGCGCATCTTCTCCCGGAGCCGCGCCAGAATCTCCCGGCCCAACTCCGGTTCGATCAGCCCGTATTCAATGGCCAGACCGTTCACGATGGGCGACGCATAGTCGTGCAGTTCGCCATCGGCGCTTCTCCACCACCCCAGCCAGCCGGTTTCAGGATTGTAGAGATTGAGTTTGTAGGCGGCTTTCAGCCGGTCGGCTAGACGTTGGTAGTGCGCCACTTGTGCCGAGCGGCCGAGTTGGTTTTCCAGGTCGGCGAGACACCGCCACGCTCGGTAGATGAGCGCGTTGGTGTAGCTATCCTTATGGCCGCAGTTCAGCGCATCCCACCACGCGCACGAGCGGTGCGGTTGCTTCAACGTGCCGCGATTACCGCTCTGGGTTGCCTCCACCATGCCGTCGCCGTCAACATCGCGTCCGGCCAGGAACTCCGCGATGGCTTCCAGTTTATCAATACGTTGTTTTAGCCATGCGAGGTCTCCCGTCGCCTCGACATAATCCCACGCGGCGATGAGCGGCCCGGCGTTCGCGTCCAGGAAGTTGAGGTGATCCCAATAGCAGATCATCTCCCCCGTAGGTTGCATCCGCTCGTCCAACCACCAGTCGATGCTACGGCGCACCAATGTCATGACGGAAATCCCCGGCGAGATTTCCGGTGTCCAGAACGCCTGATCGGCATAGAACCAGAGCGAGCAACTCGCGGGGTCGCTCACGACGTTGTTGGCGAGAACTCCGGCGGGGGCGCTGAACCGATTGCCCGGATCGCCCCACTGCGCACTCGGTTGGAGAGCCCCAAACCAACCTCGGCGGGCCTCGCGCCAGAGGCTTGTATCGCGCATTCCCTCAGGGGCCGGTAACCATACCGGCGACAGTCGAAGTTCATACGGTCTCTGACTCAGGTCGCCGGAGAAGCGAATCGCGAGATCGACGGTTTTTTGGGCGCGGCTTCCCAACAGTTTCGCGCGCACTTCGGTGTTGGGCTCCGCGATGAGGAGCATCTGCCCGAAATCGGGCGCGCTCAGGACCGCCGGTAACGACAGACTCCCGTCCGCATCCCATTCCGTGGGGAGCACCGTTGTTGGGGTGACCTGGGGATCGAAAGGGAAGACGATTTCAACCGCTTCGATTCGTTTCACCTCATCGCCACGACCGCTCACCCGCAGGGTCAGGGTGTTCGACGTGGTTTGAATGTCCCACTCCAACTCCGTGCCCGGTGTCACTGGAATCGTGTATCGTCCCTCCTTCGGCGAGGGTTGAAACCGTGCGGAAGCGATTTCGCCACAACTCTTCCACTCTCCCGCCACTTGGACGCGTACGCTCAGAGCCGAGTCCGAACGCAGGAGATTGGTTTTGATGCGATCGCCGCCCTCAGTGTCCCAACTGAGAAACGGGACTCGTGCGCGCTCTGCGTCGGGTTGCAGCCGTAGCAACTGCGCGTCGCCCAAGAGAGGTTCTGTTTCCATATCCGCTGCCTCCGATTCCGCACCGGCAATGAGTGACACCAACACGACAAAAGCCGTGAGAATAGACGGGATGTTTCCATGCTCAAACGGAATCGTGCGCATCGTCTGGCCTCCGTACGCGGTGAATAGACTATAAATACGTTTTAACCCACGGGGCTGGCGGGCCTATTGGCATTCGATGGCGATCACTGCGTAGGCGCGCAACAGATCGACTGTGACCTCAGCGGTTCCGGCCCCTTGCGTCTTCCATGCGAGCGTGCGCTTCTCTCGTCCCGGTTCAAAGCACTCGACCGATGTAACTTTGCTCCCCTTGGGAAGGGGAACGCGGAGCGTCAGGTTGCGAACCGGCTGAAGGAGACGCTCCTCCTTCGGGACGGCGAGCGGGACGTTCTTGTTGACTAAGTGAACGATCATTCGTTCTCCGGTTCCCACAGGCTTCCAATAGACTGTATTTCGCACGCCGCTGGCCGCCCATGGCTCCAGCAAATGAGCGGGCCGCCCGAGCGCCTTCTCGATGACGGGGGTGAGCGGTCCGGGGTCCTGGTAGCGTTTGATCCACAGTTTCTGGTCTAACTTGGCGAGACTGGCATACCGGGCGATGTCGGTCTGTCCGGCGACATCGAGAAACGCCGCGTCCCGTGTGGCCTGAACGCACGGCTCCATGAAAACGCCTGGGTGAGGCAGAACGCTCGACAGGTTATCAAAACGAATCACCCGATCCTTCTTCTCTCCAAAGAGCGCTTCCAATTTTGAAGCGTCCCGCTTCCGGTCCAGTCGGTCGTGAGTTCCGGTCTCTCCGACCAACACCAGGGTTCCACCCGCCTTCACATAGGCCGTGAGTGCGGTTGTCTCCGGATCGCTCAGATGGGTCACGTTGGGGAGGACGAGAACCTGGTAACGATTCAGCGCCGCGCCGCTTTGCAGATCCTCTTCCACGACGATATCGAACGGGATTTGCTGATCGGCCAGATAGCGGCTCAGCGCGTGCACGTGCCGGAAATGTTCGACATTCAGGTAGTAGTTTTGATCGAAGAAATAGGCCAGAGCCACTTTCGCCTTGGAGCGATAGCCTTCGTAGAGTTCCGCGTTTTTCCGGAAGAAATTCTGGTAGCTGTTCTGGATATCGGAGTTGCCGAATGTGTCGACGAGAACGCTGCCACCGGACGCGGCCATCTCGGCTTGCGCGACATCATTGACGTCTTTGCCTGTTAGCTTGTAGGGAAGATTCATGGCGCGGATGCCACCCGCGAACGCGAAGCGCAGCTCCATGTCGTATTCGAGAATCACGCCCGGCGCGATCTTGCCCGTCGCGTTGGCCTCTTCGTACATCTGCCACGATCCGCCCCGTTTCCAGCGTTTCATATCGTGGCCGTCTTCCGCGCGGCCCACCGCGGCGTTCACTCGTTGCATGGTTCCCCAGTTCGGCATCAGGAAGAAATCGGGATCGACCTTTCGCCCGGCTTCGCCCATCTCCGACAGCATGTCACCGATGCTGTCTCCCCAGAACATGAGGGTCTCGGCCCAACGCAGTCGGCCGATACGTGTCTGCAGCGCGGGGTTGGCCAGACGGACGTTTTCAAACGTGGGCTGTGTGCCCGGGGGGAGGAGATGATCGCGCACGAACGCATGGCTCTCACCGATCAACATGCCGCCGCCCGCGTTGTCCACATTCACGGGTTTGAGGCTGCCGGTGGTATCGAAATGAGTGCGCCGCTCTTCGGGTGTGTACTTGGCTTCCAGCCAGGGGATGAACTTCGGCGAACTCCGGGCCCACAGCCGAATGTCGCCTTCCTTATAGAGGCGTATTTTTGAGTACTCTTCCGTCCCGAAGGCCTGCTTGAATTCCTGCGGCGAGTAGTTTCGTTTCAGATACTCCTGGAACCGCGCCTCGCAGTGTTCGCAATAGCAGTGGATGATACAGTTATCGATAAAGAAGCCGTTGAATCCCACTTCCGCGCCCAACCGGGCTTCGTTGTTGCAGAAGCGCCGCCAGTGAGGATTGTTGGGGCACGGCGCGTAGCGGAGGACATCTTCCGGTTGGCCGCGTTCGTACATGCACTTTCTCTTGTAGTTGTAGTGAAAGTTTCCCGACGGTTCCCGTTGCATCCACTGCAGCGGGTCGGGCGGCTTGGGCCCCAGGCCGAGTCCCTGGAGTTCGTCCCAGCGGTCGTAGGCCGCCCATGCGCCCGTACGTTTCACATCGTTACCGATAATGGTTTGATTGCAGAGGTACGGCGTGATCCATTTCACGCCTTTGCCACGCATGTAGTCGAGATAGGCGCGCATCTCCTTGAAATAGACGTCGACGTCATCCTCCATGGGATTTCCCGACGCACCGAAGCCCGTCATGTACCGCAGGTCCGAGGGAGGGTGAAACAGATCGGGGGCTGTCGATTCGAAATGCTTCCAGAACTCTTTGTCCCGATGCTGATTCGTATAGTAATCGATGATGTAGGTGAATGGTGTTTCCGTTACGGTATCCAAGGCGGTCGCTGTGGGTGTGATCCACAGCAGCCCAGCCACGGCCAAGAGCATCGACCTGTTTGCGTTTCGAATCATGAGTTCATCTCCTGTCTGTTGGTGAGCGACGCGGTTTCAGCGTCTAGAGCGTCTTTCGAGAGTTTCTTCCGGTAGCGCGCACGGAGTGCCCGCGAAAGTCGGGCGTTTCGCGTCTTTCAATCGGAAAGAACTCTTGGGAGACACTATATCTCTCAAATGAGTTGGGTCGTCAATAGGAACAAAACGCTTTCGCCTCCGGAGTGCCGAACCAAACGTGTTGCGGCATCTCCGCTTGGCTGTAAGCGCCCTGTAGTGTGGCCCAAATATCGCCGGCGAGCGTCTTGGACGTGGCGATCATGGATGTCTGAAGGCAGCGCGGATCCAGGAGCAGTTCGGTTCCATCGACTCGGCTGGCATGCGCGCCCGCTCGCGAGGCCAGGATCGCACCAATGTGTTCGTACAGTCCTGAAGGTTTCGGCTCGATCGACGCACAGAGCGCGTGGTCCGCCTCCATCTCCGCAACCGCCAGCTGAGTCCCGATGCCGCCACCACTCCCCACGTAGGGCACGCGCTCGTGCAGGTGAGGGTAGACCAAACCCATCAGAAGTTTGTTGGGCGCGTAGACGGTCACGCAGGCATCCTCGAGCCGTGTTGCCCTACGCCTATCGGAAAGAACGATCCGCCGTTTGGCCGCGCTGTCCGGCTTGTGCGTGTAGACATAAAGACCGTCCGTGTCGAGCCCATACACCGTGCCGTTCCACAAATCGCCGACCACTGCGGCGGTGACGCTCTGGCCACGCAACGCCATGGCGGCTGTGGTTACCGGTGAGCGATGGGGACCGTACCGGCCGAATTCACTACTCCCATCAATGGGGTCGCTGAGGAGGATGAGCTCCTCCCGGTCGCAGACGGACATATCTCCGAACGATTCCTCGCTGTGATAGTGGGCGTCAATGGTCTCGGCGGTCTGGGCATAGATCCGGTCGCAGTACACATCGGCCTCGATAAGCACATCCCCCGGCTTCTTGGTATGGATCGGGCTGCCTCCACCCAACGCTTCCGGTGAGCGCAAGATGCGGACGCAGGCCTCTTCTAGGACCGACTGGATGTTGGCATCTAGATCGAAACGCATGGATACCCTCGTTTACGAAATTGCTCTCCCGGCCGATAACAGAGCGGAACAGCCACACAGCAAGGTAAGGCGTTCGTGCGTCTCTCGCCAGTACGCGGAGTCGATGGGTGCAATCGACTTCTGGGGCGCGCGCGGGGCGCTCGTTGCCTGGCGAGGACCGCGAGCCTATAATCGTTTGCGTAGGACGATCCTGTTCGCCGGACCCGGCGGGAAAGAGTTGATCGAATGCGCTCTATCAAATATCAGACCTCCGCCCGGATCGGTCTCCGGATTCTTCTGGTTTGGGGGTTGGGCTGTGTCGCTCAGGCCGCGGATGTGGGCGAGACCGAACCGCTCGGCCAATCGGCGGTCCACCTACCTTATCTCCAGACGGACAATCGGGGCGTTCAGGATGCCTTTCGGATCGCGGTCGGCGATCTGCTCGGCAATGTTATGCCGCATCAGAGCGGATTGTTGGAGCGGCCCACGCCCGCCATTCTCGCGGGACTGAACTATACTCGGCCTTGGACGCGCGACGCCTCGATCAACGCCTGGAATGGGGGCTCGCTTATCGTTCCCGAGGTTGCGCGCGACACGCTTCTCTCGGTCTTGACGCGTGACAACGGCACGATACGGATCGGCGGGCAGTACTGGGACGCCATCGTTTGGGTCACCGGTGCTTGGGAACACTATCTCATGACCGGCGACCGGGAGTTTCTCGCTGTTGCGCTCGAGGCGGCGCGTAACTCGCTCGCCTATTTCGAGCGCACCGAGTTCGATCCGGAGAAGAATCTTTTCCGGGGAGCGGGGTGGAGTGACGGTATCGCCGCCTATCCGGATGTGTTTACGGTTACGGGTGGTTCGAGTGGGATTTTCGACTGGCCGAAACACAACCCCAAAACTCGCGCCAAAGTCGGCTATGGCCTCCCCATGCAGGCGATCTCGACCAACTGCCTCTATTACAGCGCTTATCGAACTGCGGCGAAGATGGCGAATGCGTTGCAGGTTTCTCCCGATCCGGAGTGGAGCGGAAAGGCGGAAAAACTCAAACAGGCCATTAACAAACACTTGTGGAACGAGGCGAGCGGTTCGTACCGTTTCTTTATCAGCCCCTTGGGCGATTGCGAGCTTCAAGAGGCGTTGGGGCAGGCCTACGCGATTCTCTTCGGTATCGCCGATGCCAAGCAGGCTGAAGCCATTTTCCAGAACCAGAAAGTGACTCCGGCCGGTGTGCCTTGTACGTGGCCGACTCTCGCCCGCTACGAGAACGAGGAAGGGACTTCGTTCGGACGGCACAGCGGACCGGTCTGGCCGCAGATTCAGGGGTTTTGGGCGGATGCCGCCGCGCGTTCAGGGAAGGTCGACCTCTTTGCCCACGAGCTGTTTCGACTGGCCGAGCACGCCAATCGCGACAGGCAGTTCGCGGAGATCTATCACCCGTTTACTCGCGAGATCTACGGTGGTATGCAAGAGGCGGGCGACCGCGGCATCATCCTTTGGAATGCGACCTCGCGGCAGACCTGGGCCGCAACCGCCTATATCCGCATGGTCCTCAGAGGATTGTTGGGGATGCGCTTCGAACCTGACGGAATCCGCTTTGAACCCTGTG